>JACZQL010000445.1 GCA_022545745.1 Deltaproteobacteria bacterium
GTGGAGATTCCCCAGGAGGCCTTCCTGGCGGCTTTGAAGGTTTGAACTGGCACCGTTATAGTTAGGGGTGACCTCCGGCAAGGAAGGATTAGTTTCGGTGGAAGAAGGCGTCAAAAAAGGAAAATCAGTAGTCCGGGAGTATATTGAGGCTATCGGCATTGCCTTGATTGCGGCCCTTTTTATCAGGACGTTCATTGTACAGGCCTTTAAGATTCCTTCTGGTTCAATGCTCCCCACTCTGCAGATCGGAGATCACATCCTAGTAAACAAATTGGTCTACGGGATCCGGATTCCCTTTTGGGAACGCTATATAGTGCGATTCAAAAAACCCAAGGGGGGTGACGTGGTGGTCTTTGTCTATCCGGTGGATCGATCCAAGGATTTTATTAAACGCATCATTGGAGTGGAGGGAGATCGGGTGGAGATTCGAAACAAGAAGGTCTATATCAACGGGCAACCCATCGAAGACCCACACGCGAGTTTTCAGGACACTAGCAATTCCAGCGGCGGCGTTCATCTCAGGGACCATTATGGACCGAGAAGCGTACCCAAGGGCCACATATTCGTCATGGGGGATAACCGGGACCGCAGCTACGACAGCCGGTTCTGGGGTTTTGTGAATCTCAAAGACGTGAAGGGAAAGGCCTTCGTGGTTTACTGGTCCTGGGATGGGAACGACCGTTGGATTCGTTGGGAACGCATCGGTGACTTGATTCATTAATCAGCTGAACCGCAGGATAAGAATTTCTCAAAGCTCCCCTCCATCCACCGTCACGCCAGTTAACTCCGACCACGGTCGCACATATTTTGGTGTGTTTGTCGGATCGGGGTTAATTTTTCACCACCTGCCACCTGTCGAGAGCCCATGGTTCGAGTACCTCACCATGACCCTGAGCTTGTGGCGCGGGCAGATCAAACGATAGATCATCCCGATGTTGAAGTCTGTTGGCCCGGATAGGGGACGGACGACCTGACAATTGCCAATAATCGCCCACCAAAACAGTAGCACTAAACGTCATCTAGGACCTCAGCGCCCTCGAATTCAAGTCATTTTGAGCGCAATTTCTTGGCATGTTTCTTGCACCGAATTTACCTTTAATAGGCCTCAGGGCAGGCATCAGACCGTTAGCCCTGCTTGCCTTCGGGATTGGTAGAAATGGATTATAGACCTCGCAGAGTTAGAATTTTCCAAACGGATCTGGAGACCATCGGAATTTTCTTGAGCCGGGCCAGGATGCACATTGGTCGTTTTTTCTGGGTCGCCTCCAGCCGGTTCAAAGAGGATATGTTGAACCTGCGGGCCATGGGGCTGACCTTTACGACCCTTCTGTCGCTGGTTCCGTTTCTCGCTGTTACTTTTTCCGTACTCAAGGCCTTCGGTGTCCAAAACGAACTGGAGCCTTTTCTGGCTCAGGCATTGAAACCCCTTGGTGCAGGCGGGGTGGAGATCACCAGCCGCATGATTAGCTTTGTTAATAGCCTTCGAGTCGGGGTCCTTGGGGCACTGGGTCTGGCTTTTCTCTTTGTCACGGTTATCTCCCTCATCTCAAAGATCGAGGATTCTTTGAACTACATCTGGAGGATCAGGCATTCGCGTAGTGTGGATCGGATGTTTAGCGACTACCTCAGTGTAGTTTTGGTCGGACCCATCTTAGTCTTTGTGGCGTTCGCCCTCACGGCCTCGGCCCAAAGCCACTGGCTCGTCCAGCGTTTCCTTCAAAGCGAGACGCTGGGAATATTTGTCGGTACGGTTACACAGGTGATCATGCCCTTTATCTTCCTTTGCGCCGCTTTTTCGTTTATCTACAGGTTCATTCCCTACACGTATGTCCGCACCAGTTCGGCGATGTTTGGTGGAATTATAGCCGGAGTTCTATGGCAGCTGGCGGGGGTTTTATTCACGGTGTTTGTCGCCACGATGGTTCGCAACGATGCCATCTATTCCAGTTTCGTCATTATCGTTATTTTTCTAATTTGGGTTTACGTCGGTTGGCTGGTGGTCTTAATAGGGGCAGAGGTGGCTTACTTTCACCAGCATCCCAACGCCTACCACCAGGAAGGGGTCCGGGGGGCGCATAGCCAACAGTTCCGAGAGGAACTCGCGCTAATGGCATTGGTTCACATGACCCGGCGCTATCTTCACGGAGAGCCCCCCTGGTGGCCCGTCAACCTCGCTGAGACCCTAGGAGTTCCCTTGACCAGCTTGGACGATCTCGTTGATGAGTTTGTGGAGCGCGGTCTTGTCCTGCGCACGACTCAACCCGAGGGGATCGCCTTGGGGAGACCCCCGGAGCAAGTTCCAGTGGTTGAGGTGCTGAATATTCTACGCGGTGCAGACTACGACGGTCCCATGGATGAAGGTCTAGACCCCGTCGCCGAAGTCCTCCAGCGCCGTGAACAGGCAACAAGAGACGTACTCGACGGTGTCACTCTCAGGTCTCTGGCCACTGATTCAACACCGCCCGCCGGGCAAATCAGAGCCTCCGTGACCAATATCGTTAGCAAGTAGGGCTCGAATCCGAGCCCGTCCACAAAGAGTCATTAACCGCAGATTTACGCAGACGAATGCCTCTTAAGAACATAACCGCAGATTTACGCCGATTATCGCAGATAAGGATTCGGACATTTCACCGCAGAGACGCAGAAATGACAAAAAATCGAAGCACGAAATCCGAAATACGAAACAATCTCGAATGA
>JACZQL010000446.1 GCA_022545745.1 Deltaproteobacteria bacterium
AGTGTTTCCCTTTGACAAGGCGGCAGCGGAGGCGTTGCGCGCATCTCCTTCAGATCCGGTTGAAAGCCCTTTCTCTAACGAAAATCTAGCCCCGATTCAAAAAACGGACGTGGAGCAGCCAGATCCCGAAATTGCGAAAGCGGAAAGGCACATTGAAAGTCGGGTCCTTCGATACCCTCAAGAGGTTATCCAAGAGTTTCAGACCAGTTCAGTTCAGGCTGAGCAAGAAGTTCCAATGCGGCTTGCAGCCTTGGACCTTGGTCGCCGCGCAAGCGTGTCAGCAGAGATGGATTCCTTTGTTAAGAGAACTGAGCCTCAGAGAAGTACGGTCGAGAAAACCGTTCGCCACGCGGCCAAGAAATACCCGCTGTCCAGCAAATCTGGACGGCGGGCCAAGTGGTCGGTGCAGATCCGTGCTTACTCCCGAGAAGGGCATGCCAGGAGTCTGGTCAACAAACTTCAAAACAGCGGATATGACGCCTACGTGGTCAGGGCAAAGGTTAACGGCCGCTACTGGTATCGCGTGCGCGTGGGACACTTCGACAGCAAAAGAAAGGCAAAGGCGACCCTGGCATCGATAAGGGAAAATAAAACCTACAGCCAGGCATACGTGGTCGTGAACCGATAGTGCAAAGCGCTTGGCGCTAAAAAAGGGGACAGGCTACTTTTTCGTGCTACCTCTCGGTCTTCCCCGAGGCCTAATTGTGCTTTCCAGTCCCAGTTTCGTGGCGACCTCATGCTGCCACCGGGAAGTTCCAAACGGTCTCTGGCGATTCACGCACTCACGGAGTGTTTTCAATTCCTCCAATTTTAATGGTTTCTTGATGGAGTCGTCCCATCCCTTGATCGGACATGGATCGACTAGCGTGTCTCTCTTAACGCTGGACCAATTCCATTCTCTTACACTTTTTGCCAGCCCTGCTCTCACCGGATTCTGCAAAACATAACGGAGCACTGCTACAAGGTGTTCGTCCCGTTGTATGGGGAAACTCTTAAATCTCCCCTGCCAAATATGACCGCTGCCTCCATAGTGACTGTGGTACCGTCGGACGTGGCTCGTCATCAGCCATTGCATGAACTCGCTTAGCGCCGTGATTGTGGGGGGCTGCAGGATCATGTGGAAATGGTTTGGCATGACGCAGAAGGCGAAGACACGTAGCTCATGGCGAGCCTTGGCTCGCTCTATCAGGTCTACAAAGGCTTCGTAGTCTCCGGGCTTATGGAATATTTCAGACCGGCCATTACCTCGGTTAATCACATGATAGGCATAGCCGGCCACCTGACCGCGAGGAATTCTCGGCATGGTTGCCAAATAGCATGAGTGATTGATCACGACAAGAAAAAAGTAGCCTGTCCCCTTTTGGAGGAGGGATAGCTTGGGGGGGCGGTTAGGATACGCTATGATTGATATGGTTTCCCAGGAGGAGGCCCTCTATGAGTGAGAAATGGGAAAGTGATTCGTTAAGTTGGATTCACGAGGTACGGGAGAAAAATTATAAGCGAGCAAAGGGTAAACCGTTAAGAGGGCTTCTACCTGGACCGAGTCGAGAAGCGCAGGCTTTAAGCCGCCGGCTCCGCCTCCAGCGCATGCCCCTACGTCCAGAGGAAAGATTGGCACCAAAGCGTCGGGTTGGCTCGCGATAATTTTCTGAGAATCGGATGGACGCAGACGGACACAGATTTGTTTTCGGCCGAAACGGCCGAAAAATGCCCGAAGGGCATAAAAGTTGTATCTGCGTTAATCGGCGAAAATCTGCGGTTAAAAAGTCTTTGCACCTTGCGTCTTGGCATGGAAAACTTTGTTGAAGTCGTTCTGTTGAAGATTTAATAGGTAAGAATCTATTTCAATGGTCCGATTGATCACTTTTGAAGGGGGTGATGGCTCCGGAAAGACCACCCAGATGAAACGGCTGGAAGGTCATCTGACCAGCAAGGGGAAGACCTGTTTGTTGACTTATGAACCCGGCGGGACGGAACTGGGTAAATGGATTCGCAAGGTCATAGTGGAGGGCGGGAGAGGAGAAGTCGCAAACGAGATGGAGCTTTTTCTTTACCTTGCGGACCGTGCTCAGCATATCCGTGAGGTGATTCGGCCTGCCATGGAAAAGGGAAAGATCGTTCTGTGTGATAGGTTCACCGACTCCACGTTGGCCTATCAGGGCTACGGCCGCGGGTTTGATCTAGCGTTGCTTCAGCGCATGAATCAACTCGCGAGCGGGGGGCTCCAACCTGATCTCACGCTGTTATTAGACTGTGCCCCTGAGACGGCCTTGTCCCGTGCCAGACGGAGAACTATAGAGCAGTTTCCTGGAGAGAGCCGTGGGGACCGGTTTGAGAGCCAGAACCTTGAATTCCACGAGAGGGTACGGGGTGGATTTCTCGAGATCGCTCGAGCGGAGCCTAACCGTATTGTTGTGCTCGACACTTCGGCCCCGGCTCAAGAGGTCCACGAGAAAATTAAAAAGGTAGTCGATGAAAGACTGGCAGGCTAGGACGAAGCCAGCTAGCAGTGAGCAGCTGGCAGTGGGCAGTAATGAGTCCGTAGCTGACGGCTGAAAGCTGATGGCTGACAGCTCTTAATGGTATACGCTTGGTGCTATGCTTATTGCCATTTTTTATCTGCGTTAATCGGCGTAAATCTGCGGTTAAGTTATAAGAGGCTAAATAATGGCTTTTTCCGATATTCTCGGTC
>JACZQL010000447.1 GCA_022545745.1 Deltaproteobacteria bacterium
CAGACGGGATGGATCGACGCCCAAACAGGGGAAGTTATTCTTGTGCGAGCCCTAAGGAACAGCAGACTGGGGACAACCCATGGAAAACCCGGACGGACCGAAATTTCTTATTCCCGGAACCTCAATCAAGGGAGGGCGGAAAAATCTGGGAAGATGGCTCAGGGCGCCAACCGCTTCGGTGATTTGTCCTCCTTCTCCTCTGGTTCCTGCCACATTGGCAGGCCATCGGGGACGTGGACTGTGGAGGTCGGGAAGGCGATCTGCGCCCCATGGGATTCGATGATCTTCAGGATCTGCAGTAAGACGTCTTGCTTGACAATATGGTAGTAGACCCATTCCTTGGTCTTGGTGAAGGTGTAAATAAAAAAGTCCAGGGACGAGGGTGCGAAGGTGTTAAAGCTGACCATCAGGGTCCGATCGGCATTGATCTCAGGGTGGTCGCGCAGCATCTTTTCCACATCCCGCACGATCTCAGTCATCTTGCTCGCGTCATCGTAGCGTATGCCGATCGTTTCGTAGATCCGGCGGTGGGGCATCCTCGATGGGTTTTCAAGGGCAATGGTGGCAAAGGTGGAATTGGGAATAAATAAGGGGCGTAGCTGGAAAGTGCGGATTCGGGTCAGACGCCAGCCGATATGTTCCACCGTACCTTCGATATCTCGATCCGGAGATCGGATCCAGTCGCCGACTGCAAAGGGGCGGTCGAGGTAGATCATCAAGCCACCGAAAAAGTTGGCCAGCAAGTCCTTGGCCGCGAAGCCGATGGCAATGCCCCCAATCCCACCAAAGGCTAAGACGCCGGATACACTGAATCCGAGTGTCTGTAACACCACCAGCGCCGCGGTAATCATGACGGACACCCGCAGCAACTTGGCAATGGCGTCCATGGTGGTGAGGTCGTAGGGCTCACCTCTAGCCTCTCGCTGGGCAATGATATTCGTTTTGGCCTGGGTTATGAGGCCCACCAGGAACCAAGCCAGCGTTGCAATGATACCCGAATCCCGGACGGGATCTATGGCGTCAAAGATCGCTGCCCCGGCCTCACGGCGGATGATATTCATGGCGAAGGCGATGCCGACAATCCAGACCAGCATGGTAAGCGGCTTTTTGAGGGCATTGATGACTACATCATCCCAATAGGTCGAGGTCTTCTCGACCTGTACTTGGAGCTTGTTCAGCATGCGTCTTTGCAAGTAGTTGAGCACAAGGGTCATAAAGACCACCACAAAGACCTGTACAACCCAGGAGTCTTTCCCCACAAAGCCCGACAGTGTTTTCAGAACCCCAGTGATATCCATATCCATATCCTCATTAAGGAGAGAGGCCAGGGTGAGCATAAAACTCAGAAGCCAGAACTGTTTGCCTCTTGCTACATGTTCACTTTATCGTGTAATGGCTGAGTCCACGCTTTTCCAATTTGTAGAATTGGGAGACAGGGGTGATCGCTGTTACAATGTCTTACACCTACCAGAGCGCTCCAGGCTCTCCTGGGAATGCTTCAACTGCGCATTTTACACCCGGAGTTGCGAGGACTGGGCTTGCACGTCGGTCACCCCAGCTCCACGTCCTCCGTGGATGGCACGCGGGCTTGTCCGGGCTCGTCGCACCCAATTGCCCAATGTTAACGCCGGCATCTCCAAACTGCGGGCCACCTAGGCCAGAGCCCGTCCCCCTTCGGTGACTTGGCTCACTGCCGCTTCCTGAAGTTCCACTGTGTACTGGGAATATAAAATACACGCCCTTTTTGGTCAATCGGAAAAGTACCGAAGAGGCAGCAGTGTGTTAATGACACCGGATGGTTGAGGATCATACAGAATTTATGGTTCTAGCCACTACTGTCCCGTGACACCCAAAAGGAGTCCTATCGACTTTCTAACCCCTTGGTTTTAAAGGGGGACGATTTTTTTGATGATTTCACGTCGATGCCACCGTTCATCTCTCGAATTCGTGCTCCAGTCATGGCTTGTAGCAGATCGCCACTCCAGGTAACGGGACAGGAGTGGGGTCGAGCATTTGAAATCTTGGGGGAAGGGGCCTACCCCGCAGAATATCTGCCAGGGTGAGCCGCACAGATGCCCCTTCGCCAAGTGAAAAGATCCCACTCTTTGACAAAGAGGGGTGAGGGGAGATTTCTCCCGTGCACCTCGGGCTAGGCAGGCAGTGTGACGGCACCCGGCCCGCCTCAAATTCCCCCTACCCCCCTTTGCAAAAGGGGGCAGAAAAGGACAACAGTGGCCCAACATGGGATTGATCCCATTGTAGTCAGGATGGCGAATCGGTATGGGTAGAATCATGTATTCGGTATGATCCGGGAAAGGCCTATCGAATAGGGGTTAGATCTTTCGAGTTAGGGCCTCATGATTCGGGCCCGTCTTCATCATTATCTTCTGGCTCCCCCGAAGAAGGGGGTTGCCGGCAATTGATTGGGACAGCGGGGTTAGCGGGGTCGCTCCCACAGCCAGCAATGGATGCTTCGAAACGAATACTATTATAGGTTGAGGCCCCTTGGAAGGTCACCAGAGCCATTGGGATATCCATGCTAGGACTGCGAACGCCGCGAATATCTTTTCCCACTTTGATGAGGGAAAAGTCTTCCCCGGTGATGGGGTCTTTGTAGACCGCCTGGAGATAACGCTTGGGGCGTTTGGTCAAATCTTCCAACTTGAGGGGAT
>JACZQL010000448.1 GCA_022545745.1 Deltaproteobacteria bacterium
CATTTTCTTTCCTCCATCGAGTTGGAGAGTTCGAAGATCACCACCCGACCGTTAATAGAGTCGTTGACCATCCTAATCCTCTTCCCGCCCAAGTCTACATCAAACTGGCCATCCTCACCGCGCTCAAGGTTATTGAAGGCCTGCACAAGAAGCAGTCCTATCTGAGCCAAGGCAGTCTCTGACCAATGCTTTCCCTGTTCCATGAAATATTCCTCCTAAATTCCCTTTTCCACTAATTAGGCCTAGGCGTTAACTTTTCTGCTTTCCCTAAGGCTTTAAATAGTTTATCCAATAATTAGCGCAGGTTAATAGGTTAGATTTAAAGTCTTATATTAACTGCTGTTGTATCAATCCAGACGCCTTTTTTATCATATCCAGCAATCCTGTCAAGATGATGAATCACTTTATTCCTAACCATGCCTATTTTCCCAGCGGCCGCTCCGTAGAATAGGATGATACCCGGCAAGGAACCCTCATATTTCGCGACTGTAACGGCATTGACAGAGTCCGTTGTGCTTATTGTAGGACTGAACGTGCCAAACTTCAAGGGCTCCCCGTAGAAACCTTTCCGGCTGACCAAATCAAAGAAGTGGGACAGCTGGGTGGCGGGAACAGCAGTGACATTGCGTTCTCACGGAATGCCCCCTACCCCAATGCCGTAAAGATCTTAATCAAAAAGATCTTAATCAACTGGTTCCTTTCCAAGGATGGCTAGACGACTTGGAAAAGGGTGATGAATACCATCGTACTGGAAGGTTCAGACACCATGAGGATAGATATCCCTAAGGACAATGTCCTTCTGGCAGACCAAAGAGTGGAGGATATGGACTACCCGATGCTGGGATTTCTTGATCCGAGACCAGTCTCCAAATTTTACTGGCGACTTGTAACTAAGGCAGCGGAAAAGAAGAGAAGATAGTAAAAGAAACGGTAGGGCCAGTCCCTATTCACGCGCGTTCCTTCAGGAGGTAATTCAAGCTGAGCAATCCAAGGACGGCGAGGCCTGAGAGTACGTATATAACCAGGGTTCCTTCGGAAATGGTTTCCGAAAGATAGGCGAAATTTTTAAATCCCCAATAAAAAGTAAAGCCAAAAGTAATGACGAAAACGGATTTGTATAATCCCATGACGGTATAGGCACCGATAAGGAGCGCAAAAAAGATAGCCTCCCACCGTGCAATTGCCAATCCGTCTAAGATATTCCAGAGGTTTTCCATTGTGGTCCTCCTTAAGTGTCTGAAATCTTCCGATGGAAGGGTAACTTTCGTTTATAGAGTGGGAAGAATCAGATAGATATCGTCAGTGTCGTAAGCGTTTTGGCCTGCCATATTAGGTCCAAAAGATCCGACGACTGGATAATCGACTCCGTTTATTGCATAGTCTGGATCAAAAAAATAGTCACTTCCCCAGGGATCCTTTTGAACGAGTTGCACATAAGGACCATTCCAATTGGAAAACCCCCCTGCCACAACCAACCCAGCACTGGTGGAATTAAGATCCCAGACTTCCGCGTTCGCCACGACGCCAATGGGACTGGGACCCGGCCAAAATTCCGTATCGGTCGCAAGTATCTGTATCGCAGATTGAATACTTTTTAGATCGGCCTGAGCGTGTGCAATCTTGGCCTTTTCCCTGAAGCTAGAGTACGCAGGGATTGCGATAGCCACGAGGATGCCAACGATAGCAATGCTAACGAGGACCTCGATTAGGGTAAAGCCACCGTCTTTTCTCGTACATGAATGATTGACCACCATTTGTTCCTCCATTGCTGTGCCTCCGTACCCGATGATCATTGGCAACCCTCGTGCCATCCGGATTTTAAGGCCGCATGCGCATAACTCATTGAAATAACCCGGATTTACACGAACATCCCGCCTATCATGACGTTTAAAAATGAGACTGTTGTCGCAAGGTGATGCACCAGAACAGTTTTGTGTCCACTCAATGAGATTGAAGGAACCTTACCCGGAAACCTTAGTAAGGTTGGCAGGATTGAATCAGTTTACTGACGGGGCGCCAAATAATCCCACGAGATTACTTTTGAGGTTCAACGGTTAGAATCACGTGATATTCCCAGTTCTGCGCGAGAATTCCTTCAATGGCGGTCATGGCATAGCGCCCATATTGGTACCTGTGAACCTCGCCCGTGTAATCTACCGTGTGATTGAGTGGTTTGAATACTCTCTCACCCACTCTCCCAGACTTGATCAGGATCGGTGGGGGAAGCGATGAACCCTTTCGGGTGACCACCAGAGTCAAGTTGGGAGGGTAGATGGATTGGATGAATCTTTCAAAATCATAAGAAGCAACAAAGTTTGCTGTCTTGACAAGCTGGTCGGGCCCGATGATAAAACATTCCGGCGGGTGCAGTGATTTGACACCCGGGTATTTAACGAGCATGTATCTGCATTCCGCCAAAAGCTTCTTTCGCTCCTTAAGGGCAGCACAACCGCTCACCACTAAGGTCAAAAGAACCAGCATGGACAAAACAGATTTCATGGCTCTGCCTTAATTATGAAGAATGATACGGAAGAAGGAATGTTTAAGCTCTACTTCTCTTAGTGTATACGGGATTGGGACGGAAAGGAAGATAAAATATGGGTAAAATTATCGGCGCAGGCGCTTGCCTACGAACCGTTCTACAGTGCTCCCATG
>JACZQL010000023.1 GCA_022545745.1 Deltaproteobacteria bacterium
TAAATTCAGTTTTGCTTACTGCTATCTGCCTACTAGTTTCCCTTGGCGTCTTGCCGTGAAAGGCTGCGTTGAAGTTAGTCTGTTGAACATTTTATCGGTAAGAATCTAGGGAACCAACCTTCATAATTGTCGTTTATAAAAAGAATAATTCTAGGAGGAGAAGGAGATGACCTATATCATTGCGGAGCCTTGCATCGACGTCAAAGACACCGCCTGTGTGGATGTCTGCCCGGTGGATTGCATCCATCCCACGAAAAATAATACTGAAGAATTCGAGAAGGAAAACAAGCTTTACATCGATCCAGAAGAGTGCATCGACTGCGGGGCCTGTGAACCGGTCTGTCCGGTAGAGGCGATTTTTGAGGAGGCGGCGACTCCGGACAAGTGGAAGCAATACATCCAGATCGACGCCGACTACTTCAAGAACAAAAAGGCTTAGTGTACGTGGCTCCAGGCGCGGTAGGAACTACGCACTAACGGCCCTGATTCCACGTGCCGAAAGCCGAGCTTTTGGGCCTCTATTTTGAGCTCCTGAAACTCGGATGGGGGAACGTAACGCTCAACCGCAAGCTGGTCCGTTGAAGGTTGGAGATATTGGCCTAGGGTGACGATATCACAGTTAATTTCCCTTAGGTCCTGCAAGGTGACCATAACCTCTTCAAGGGTCTCACCCACACCCAGCATCAATCCCGACTTGGTTAGTATCTCTCCCCGTATCCCTTTGGCGGCATTTAGGATGTCCAACGAACGCCGGTAAAAGGCCCCTGGCCTCACCTTCTTGTAGAGTCGAGGAACGGTTTCGATATTATGGTTCAGAATATTGATTCCTGAGCGAACCACAGTCTCTAGGGCACGCTGATCTCCTTTGAAATCTGGGATGAGCACTTCCACACGAATACCGGGATTGAAGTTCTTGATCCAAAAGACAGTCTTGGCAAAATGGGTTGAGCCTCCATCGGGGAGGTCGTCCCTGTTCACAGATGTCACCACAATATGATCCAAGCCAAGGTCTTTGACCGCAAGACCGACTTTCCGAGGTTCTTCCGGGTCCAATAGACTCGGCTTGCCTTTGCTAATAGCGCAGAAGCGGCAGCCTCGGGTGCAGATATCTCCCAGGATTAGAAACGTGGCAGTATTGTGTTCCCAGCATTCACCGGCGTTGGGGCAGCGTGCCTCCTCGCAGACCGTGTGAAGGTTGTGCCTTCTCAGGATTCGCTTGAGACGGAGGTAGTTGGAACTTCCTGGGGCTTTAACTTTGATCCAGTCGGGATGTCTTCGTGGCATAGCTTACTTAAACCTGTGTAACGAAATTGCTTGATGAAGCATTTGATGAATACCCCTTTCACCCTTTCCAGGTCAACCTCTCTTCCCAGCTCTTGGTTCATGGAGGTGACTTCAGCCCATGGGAGACCACAGGGGACAATTCGTTTGAAGTAGGTGAGATCGGAATTCACGTTCAAGGCTGCCCCATGATAGGTAATACCGCTACGCACGGCGATGCCAATGGAGGCGATTTTCTTGTTTCCAATCCAGACCCCTGTCCAGGGAGGACGCCTTGTGGCCAAGATGCCGTATGCCGTGAGCGTTTGGATAAGCGTCTTTTCGAGATTGCGGAGGTAGGTGTGGACTTTCCTTCGGACAGTGGATTTGAGGTCCACCAGGGGATAGACCACGAGCTGGCCGGGACCATGATAGGTGATGTCTCCTCCCCGGCCGGTAGAATGAACGGGCACCTCACCAGGATCCAGCAGGTTTTTTACTTTGCCCCCTAGGCCAATGGTAAATACATGGGGATGCTCCACCAACAGGAGCGTATCGGCAAGTTGGCCGTTCTGCTTCTGTTTGAGGAGTTTCTCCTGAAGAGACCGCGCGGCCACATATTCCATCTGGCCGAGGTCTTTGATGAGGAGTGGATGCATCAAATGAAGACCTCAGGGAGCAAACGATCCTGTAGCGTAAATCAAGTTGTGGGCAAATTGCAACTGTGCGCATTCTGCTTGCGCTTTGGCGCGCCGCACCCCTGAATGGAATGGGAGGTATCCGTTGGGGCTTGGATATTCGACGAGGAGCCTACAGCAATTCTTTGATCAAGGACTGGGCGTCTTCTGGGGAAACTCCCAATGAACGATGTGCCAGGGGCTCCCCATCTGCCAGGACCGGCTCGAGTTGGTCTAGCGAGGGTAAATCCTCGCGCTTCCAGAACAGCCCAATGGGGATCTCATCGCCCCACATATAGGCCTTTTCCATGGCGGCCTGAAAGTTGCTTGGGTCGTGACCCATATCTTCAAGCTTTCGGGTGCGCTGTTTGAAAAAGTCGTGTCCGTTGTCCAGGTTGTAGGTTACACAGGGGCTGAAGGTGTCGATGAGGGCAAAGCCTTTGTGCTGGATGCCCCCCTTGATGAGTTCGGTCAGGTGTTTGACTTGGCTCGTGAAGCCCCGGGCTACGTATGTCGCCCCGACCGCAATGGCGAGGGGGATCGGATTGATGGGATTCTCTACGCTGCCAAAAGGTGTGCTTTTGGTGGTCATCCCTTTGATGCTAGTGGGGGAGATCTGGCCAGTGGTCAACCCATAGACCTGATTATCCATAACGATATAGGTTAGATCCACGTTTCGCCGCATGGTGTGGAGGAAATGGTTGCCCCCGATGCCATAGCCATCGCCATCACCGCCAGTTGCGATGATCTTGAGCTTGTGATTGCCCAGCTGGGCACCGGTGGCCACGGCCAGCGCGCGGCCATGGAGTGTGTGCATCCCGTACACATTGATGTACCCTGGCAGGTTGGATGAGCAGCCAATACCGCTGACTGTCATCACCTCATGGGGGTAAAGACCCAGCTCCACGAGGGCCTGTTTGAGCGCGACGAGCAAGCCGAAGTCGCCGCATCCAGGGCACCAATCGGGTTCGACTAGACCTTTGAAGTCCTTAACGGTTGGCTTGGGCCGTTCCAGTTGTGTCCCTGTTGGGCCGCCTGTTCTGCTTGCTATTTCTGCCATGGGTGTACTCATGATTTCTCCTCAAACTGTAATCTCGTGAACCGGTACATACTGCTTGGATTTGCCGGCAAGAATCTTCTTCACGCCGTCCACAATATGATGGGGCATGAATGGCTCGCCGTCGTACTTGCGGATGTGACCATCCGCATCGATGCCGGTCTCGGACCGAAGATACCTGGCGAATTGGCCACTATAATTGTTTTCGACAATTATGGTTTTTTTGCTCTTGGAAAGAATGGAGAGGATTGCCTTGGCATGAAGGGGAACGATCCACTTGATCTGAAGGTGGTTGGCTGTGATCCCTTCTTCTTCGTTGAGTTTCTCCAAGGCCTCGCGGATGACACCTTCGGTGGATCCCCAGCCCACCAAGGTCACCTTCGCCTTTGCGGGCCCGAACAGTTTCGGTGCCTTGAGCAGGGGTAGAACCCCCTTCATCTTACGCATGCGTTTCTCATGGCTGGCCCGCCGCTTGAGGGGATTGGTGAACTCATCGCTGATGAGCCCGCCATCTTCATCGTGATCGTCCGTGGCCACCACATGAACATAACCCGGTGTTCCAGGCAGGGCACGCGGTGATATCCCACTTTTGGTGAGGAGGAAACGTTTATACCCTCCGTTGACGGGAGGGGTGTCGCCGTTCAGGCCAATGACTTCACCACGGTCGATGGGGACATTGAAGTCCAACTCTGCGGGATCCACGCTGGTCCGCCCCTCGGATAGGAGAAGATCAGAGATGATGATTCCAGGGCATTGGAATTTGTCCACCAGGTTGAAGAGCTCAGGAACTATTTTGAAACAATCGGGGATGTTGGTCGGTGCCACGATGATTCTCGGATAGTCTCCCTGACCGGCCCCTATCACTTGCCAGAGATCGCCCTGCTCGGTCTTTGTGGGAACCCCTGTGGCCGGACCCGCCCTCTGAACGTTGATGCAGACCAGGGGGATTTCCATCATAGAGGCTGAGCCGAGTCCTTCGCTCATAAGGGCGAATCCGCCGCCCGAGGTGGCACACATGGCACGGCACCCCGCGTGTGCGGCACCCGTGACCATATTGATTACCCCGAGTTCGTCTTCCACTTGGCGCACCATGATGCCCAACTGACGGGCATGACGGGCCATCCAGTGAAGAACTCCGCTTGCAGGACTCATGGGATAGGCACAGTAAAATTTCACGCCGGCGGCCGCACCGCCCATGGCAAGGGCTTGATTGCCCTCGAAGAAGGCGAACTTCTTACCTGTATCCGGCAGGGTAAAGGGAAACGGCTTGAAATGAGCAGCTGCATAATCGTAACCTACCCGCGCCACACCGACGTTTTCATCCACCACAGCCTGTCCCTTCCTTTTGAACTGGAGGGTCAGAATCTCTTCGAGAATACTGAACTCAACACCGATGAGTTGGAGGACGGCGGAGAGGGCAATGGTGTTCTGAACCAAGTCGCCCTTAACGGTGGGAGCCAGCTCTTTGACCGAGAAGGGGCAAAGCTGAGCCCCTTTGTTGGGCGCATCCGGTTTTATTTTGTCGCTGTTATAGAGGATTGCAGAGCCGGACTTCATTAGTTTGAGATGCCGGTTCATCGTGTCCTGGTTTAGCGGGATCAGCACGTCAAGTTTGTCGCCCATGCTGAGAACGGGTTTGTCGCTGGTACGGAGTGTTAGGAATATATGGCCGCCGCGAATAATGGACTGGTAGGCGTTGTAGGCGTTTAGGTGAAGTCCGCGGCGCACGAAAATTCGTGCCAGAATATCTCCAGGCGTTGCAATCCCCTGTCCGGCTGCGCCGCCGATTGCAATGGCAAGATCAACTTTACTCATGGTTGTTCCCTTCAAAAGTGACCGGGCTTCCATAGGAGGACACCGGCACCTACTCGTTAATACAGTTTTGATTGAGTACGTTCACGATATGCAGGGAGGTCCTGTAGGATAGTAGTCTTTCCCACCGCTCTATCCGTAGGGCAAACGTAACCGCCAGGATAACCAACCTATTTATATTATACCTTATAAAACTAAAATCGATAAGCCCCAATTAACCTTAGGGCCATTTTTCAGGGACTTCCTTCTGTTTATTCCCGATGGCTTCTTTTTTCAAGGGGAATCAACCAGAACTTATTATATTTATACTAACGCGGTGCGTAAAGGTTAGGTTCCCTGCCTGTTGGATAAGCATCCAAATGTGCAGGCCCCCTTACCTGAGAGGTCACCAAACGTATTTGAAATTCACCCAATCCACCCTCGCAAGCCTGCTTCACCCTTTGTTCCTTGACTTGGTTGTTTGGCGGGATTATGAGAAGTTTAAAGCCGTTTAGGAAAGAAGGTCTAATTATGACCGGAACGATTAAAAAATTGGTGCGGCAGAAGGGTTTCGGGTTCATTGTCCCCGATGATGGTAGCGATGATGTGTTTTTTCATCGGGGGAGTCTAGCTCCTCGAGGCCAATTTGAGGACATCAACGAGGGGGATAGTGTACAGTTTCAAACTCGTAAAGGGGAGAAAGGTCCCGTGGCCATTGATTTAAAAATTCGATAGGGAACACCAAAGGAGGTTTTGCCATGGATGAAGCTGCCAAAAAGACGGCGCTGCGCATGATCCCGTATGGGATGTTCGTTCTGACTACGAAGGACAGCGCAGGGCAAAGTGTGAATGCGGCGACCATAAACTGGGCGACACAGACTTCATTCAAGCCACCCTTGGTGGCCATTGGGGTCAAGACTGATTCCGGTGTCCACCGCCATATCAAGGATACCAGTGTCTTTGCGGTTAACGTGATTGGCAGAGATCAAAAAGATTTAGCCTTCAACTTCTTCAAGTCTCACCAGGTTCAGGGCAACACCATCGGCGGCGAGAGTTTTGAGATCGGTAAAGAGACGGGTTGTCCGCTGTTGCTTAATTCTCCCGCATGGTGGGAATGCAAGGTGGTGGGGGAAGTGGCAAAGGGAGATCATACCCTTTTCGTGGGCGAGGTGCTGGATGCAGGTGTCCGTCGGGAGGACCAGACCATCCTCATGAGAGACCACGGCCTTAACTACGGTGGTTAGACAGGTCCTGTCCCGTTGCGATCCGACGGCCAGTTAGGTCGCAATAAGTGCCATTGGGTCGGGGCTTCCCGCACCATGGCTTCGAGGGCATGGGCGAGGCGTTGAGTGCGGATCCGTAAACGCTGTTCAAGACTGCCCGTGGTGGCCGGTTCCAGCGGTGGGTAAACAACGGTCCGGTGGCCACACCCCGGTTGAAAGTAGACAGCCATGGGAAAGATAGGGGCCCCTGTCAGTTGTGCCAGGGTGGCTGGGCCAGCGGGGAGAGTGGTTTCTTCGTCAAAGAACTGAACGGGGACTCCCGTGCCAGTGAGGTCCCGATCGCTCAGGAGTGCCACTGCACCACCAGCTCTCAACCTCTTCACCAACGCCGATGTGGAGATGCCGCTTTCTTCTGCAAAAACCACCTCGATTCCCAGTTTTCGTTGCAGCTCAACGACATATTCTCTAGCCCGCCGTTGACGTGGGGCTTGGACCACAGCTGTGAGGGGGATCTGTTCCCGTAACGCCACGCGACCTGCCATGTCCCAGTTGCCTAAATGAGGGAAGGCCAGAATCATTCCCCGACCTGCGTCTCGAGCCTTGCGGAGTTGTTCGATACCGTCCACTGTGATGTGACGGTCCACCTCCTTGACTCCGTGGGATCGGATCCAGAAGATTTCAGCCCAGTAGCGACCATAGTTGGCGAACACTTCTCTGGCCGCTTGGCGGAGATCGGCTCCGGTTCCCAGAACCCGACCCATATGTCGAGAGGCCATCCGCCTCCGCCCCCGGCAAAAATAGGAGGCGAGGTAACCGCAGAAACGGCCCAAGTTGCGGGCGACGGGCTCAGACAGAATTCCCATCACGCCCGTTACACTACGGGCAAGCAGATAATTCACAAGGTTAGTCTCACTATGACCGTCGGGTCCAAATCTGGTGGAAACGCTGGAAGACGGTTAGAAAAGTGAGCCCGGAGATCGAGCATAGCCGATTTTCCTCGTACGGCCTAATTATTACTATTTATATCATATCGGATCTTTGTTGACACCTGCCACAGTAAGCAGGTAGTTTCCCGACTTAGATCAGTTAAGGGGGTTCTTGCCAATGAAGATGTTCGTGGCAGGTCACTGGGTAGATAAACCGAGGGTCATTGAGGTCAAAAATCCCTATGATGGCGCATTGATTGACACGGTTCCCAGGGGAGATGGGGCTGACGTGGAGCGTGCGCTTGCCTTTGCCGAACGTGGGGCCAAGGTCATGGCGAAGCTGTCCGCCTATGAACGCTGGAAGATCCTTAGGAAGACGGCCGATTTGATAGCGGCGCGCACCGAGGAATTAGGACAGGTGATTTCAAAGGAAGAGGGGAAAATCATCGCTGAAGGTCGCGGAGAGGCGGGACGGGCCGTAGAGACCCTGATGGGTTCGGCAGAGGAGGCAAAGAGGATCCATGGTGAGACCGTCCCCCTGGATGGCGACCCTAGCGGTGCAAAAAAGCTAGGTTTTACCCTGCGGGTGCCCTGTGGCGTCGTGGCGGCCATCAGCCCCTTCAACTTTCCCTTGAATCTGGTTTGCCATAAGGTAGGGCCGGCCCTAGCCGCAGGCAACTCAGTGATCATCAAGCCGGCCACGGATACCCCCCTTTCTGCCCTCAAGCTCACCGAAATCCTGCTAGCGGCCGGGCTCCCCAGCGAAGGCATACAGTGCATCACCGGTCCCGGGGGTGAAATCGGTGCAGCACTGGTCTCGGATCGCCGGGTGCGGAAGATTACCTTTACGGGTAGCCGGGATGTTGGAGAGCGGATTTGCCGGCTTGCGGGTATCAAGAAAGTCACCATGGAGCTAGGCTCCAATTGCCCTGTGATCGTCATGCCGGATGCCGACCTGGACAAGGTGGCTCTAGCCGTAGCTGCCACGGGTTATGCCAATGCCGGACAGGTTTGCATTTCAACCCAGAGGGTCATCACGGCGGGTAAGGTCTATAGTGACTTACTCAGCGTCTTGAATTCCAAGGTGAGCGGCCTGACAACGGGCAATCAACTCGATGAAAGGACCAAGGTCGGTCCTATGATTCGTGAGGATGATGCCATCCGCGTGGAGCAGTGGGTGCGGGAGGCAGTGGGAGGTGGGGCCCGCGTTACCGCAGGAGGGCAGAGACAGGGCGCTGTATACGCGCCCACGGTGGTGGCCGATGTCAATCCGGAAATGCGGATTTCTACCGATGAGCTGTTCGGGCCAGCGGTGGTGGTGACTCCCTTCGAGTCCATTGAGGAAGCCATGGAGCTGGCTAACCGAACCATCTACGGTTTGTCCGCAGGAATCTTCACTGAGAATCTCGATTGGGCCATGAGATTCGCCCAGGAGGTGGAATCGGGTAATCTCCACATAAACTGGGGTCCCCAGTGGCGGGCGGACCTTATGCCCTATGGTGGGTTGAAGGAGTCAGGTTTTGGCAAGGAAGGACCCCGTTACGCCGTGGAGGAGATGACGGAACTCAAGATGGTGGTCTTTCACCTGTAAAGCAGAGGAAATCTCGGTGCAGGATAAGGAACGGATTGCCAAAGATCTGGTTGCTGTCGTTGGTACGGACGGCGTCGTGGTCGATGAGCCGCGCGGGGAAGAAATCGGGCTCGAACAGCGAGATGACTCTCGCCAGCAGCCCGAGCTTCAACCGCACCTCGTTGTCGACCGGCGGCACGTTTTTGAGGTAGGCGATGATCGCCCCCAGGTCCTCGTCGCTGAGCGTGTTGAAGTGGTCGGACGGCATGATGAACAGGCCCTTGCCATCACGGCCCACGCCGTGCCGTATGGCCCGCACGTAGTCGAGGTCGCTTAGCTTGCCGCCGAGTCCGCCCCGCCCGGAGGTGAGGTTGGGCGGCGCGAAGGTTCCGAACAGGAAGTCCTCGTCAAGCACTTCGCCTTCCATGTCGTCGCCGTGGCACTCAACGCATAGCGCGTAGCTCTCGACGATGTGCCTGCCGCGGGCGATCGACTCTGCGTCGGTGCGCACCTCCACGGCCGCCACCTCGATGTCGTAGGTCTTGTTCACTCGCAGCACCGTACCGAGGACGACCAGCACCAAGATGAGGACCAGGAGCAGTCCCACCAGGGTGCCCACGCCGATGCCTGTCCACTTGAGAACTTTCTTCAGTATGGCTTATCCCTCTGTCGTGCCGGCGTGACTTCT
>JACZQL010000024.1 GCA_022545745.1 Deltaproteobacteria bacterium
ATAAGACCTATCTTCGGGCCTGGGAGCCCATCTTGTGGGTGGTCAACGGCAAGAAGCCCAACGTCCTCCGGCGCTCCTTCCGGTATCGGGATGACAAAGACTGGGTAATCGGGCCCAGCGCGGTGGGTGAGTCCGAGGGGGCGCGGCTGAAGAAGAAGCACCCGACACCCCGGCCCGACTGGCTGTACGAGTACTTCATCATCCGCGCCAGCCGGCCTGGGATGACGGTCTTGGACCCGATGATGGGCTCGGGCACCGGTGGCCGTGTGGCCAGGCGCCTCGGCCGCCGCTTCGTGGGCTACGACATCAACCAGGACTACGTGGACCTGGCGCAGCAGACGATCGACGGACGATCGTGCAACCGGAAAGAAGAAACGATCCGAGAACCGATTCAACGCGCGCCGCACGATGCCGAACTCATTCGCCACATCGCGATAGATACGATCGAGATCGTAATGACCGGCGATCTCGCACTGGCTGGCCATGCGGAAGCCGGTCGCGCCGAGGTCCTCATAGTAATCGATCCCCGGGAGACGGAGCTGACCCGCTACGCCCAGCTGTGGCTGCGGGCGAGGCCAGGCACAGAGTCCGTTCTCCTCGGCGCTATACTGCGGGTTATCGTGGACGAGACCCTGGAAGACAAGGAGATGATGGCCGACCCCGAGCTCGAGCTGGTGCCGGAGCGCGCGCGGGTGGGCGTCGAGATTCGCGTCATCGGGAACGACGCCGGAGAGAAGCTCTCGATCCTCGCGGGAACCCTGGCTCGCCTCGACCGCGACGCCCCGGTCTACGGCAAGAGCGGCTACAACGACTTCAACACCTTCTACTACCAGGCGGCGTCCGGCACTTCCGGCGGCTCGTCGGGTTCGCCCGTCGTCGACATCCACGGTCACGCGGTCGCGCTCTACTCCCAGAACCTTCAGGGCATTGGCAATGGCCCCATCGATGGTGTCACCTTCGGCTTCCACATGCTCCATGAAACAGCTACCTCCAACACAGAGTGTTCTACTTTGTCATACGGTTGATGAGATACTGTTGCCCGATGGTCAGAATATTATTGACAAACCAGTAAATAGTAAGGCCAGCGGGAAAGGTAACGAACAACACTGTGAAGACCACTGGCATCATCATCATCATTCTTCGTTGATTCGGGTCGCCCACAGAGGGTGACATCCACTGCTGCAAGAACATGCTGGCACCCATAAGAAGGACGAGGATCGGGAGCCCTACCTTCCAGCCCAACAAGGTGAACGGCAAGGACTCATAATCGGGCCGTGAGAGGTCCTGGATCCACAGGAAAGAGGCATGACGCAGATCGATCGGCGTGCGCAACGCGTTGTAGAGCCCTATGAAGACCGGAAACTGAAGCACCATGGGGAGACACCCCCCCAGGGGGTTCACCTTGTTGCGCTTGTAGAGATCCATGATCTCTCGATTCATCTTCTCCTTGTCGTCTTTAAATCTTTCTCTGATACGCTGCATTTGCGGTTGCAGCTTCTGCATTTGCTTCATGGAGACGAAACTCTTGTGTGTCAGGGGAGCGAGGAGGAGTTTGATTATGATGGTAAGCAGAATGATATCAATGCCATAGCTGCCCGTAAAACGGTGGAAAAATCGCAAAATGTGAAGCAGCGGCGCGGAGACGAAGGTAAAGTAACCGAAATCAATGGAGCGGTCCAAACCATTGCCGAGGGCCTTCAGTACATCAAGGTCCTTGGGACCCAGGAACAGGGTGAATCGGGCCGTCTGGAGGGCACCGGTTGAGGCCTGGCTGCCCATTGACATGCGGAAGCCGCTACCGATCGTGTTAACGCTCACGGTCTGGTTTGCCGGTGCATCGGGTAGGACGGCAAGGATGAAATAGGTAAAGCCAAAACCCGCCCAAGCAATTTCTCCATTCCACTCCTTCCCTGCACCGATCTCCTTTGCGGCCTCGCGGATGAGTTTTCCCCCCACCAAGGCAATGAGCCCTTCAAACACGGTGTCCTTCTTGAGGTCCCCACCGTTTCTACCCGTGGTCAAGAGCAGGCGCGGCGGCGGGATCCCACTCCGACCTTGCACGGAGACCTCCAAACCAATGGGGTAGGTGGAACCCGTAAAGGTAAATCTTTTGGTCAGGATCCCCCCTCCAGGGATTTGGCCCTTGAACAGCAGAGTCCTTTGGGCATCACCGGTCAGGTTGAGGTTGCCTCCCTGAACCTCATAAACCAGTCGCTCGTCATTGAAAGGAGCCTCTCCCGGTAATTGTAACTGTACACCCAGGGGATAGGGAACTCCGGGGCTCGAGGTGACCATCTCAAAGGGTGGACTCTCCTGCTCGACTGAGGTGCGGTATTGCTTCAACACCAGACTCTTCAGTCGCCCGCCCCGGTTAGTAAAGACGGCAATGTAGAGATCGGTCTCGACCCTGAACTCCTTAACAGGCAACTGGGTTGGTTGAGTTTGTTGAGTTCGTTCAGTTTGCTGCTGCAGCGGAGCCATTGGAGTGACCCTTTGAGCCTCTTCAATGGGCACGGGTAAAGGCCTTCGTGGGGCAGTGACTTCCTGTGCAGGTTCTTTCTCCTGAGGAGTCCCATAGTAACGGCCCACCCACTCTTGATAAAGGATGAGAATGGCAATCGAGAGAACGATGGCTATAAGGACGTTTTTTTCCATGGTGGATTTTACGGAACCGGGTCGACACCACCCTGGTGAAGCGGGTGGCAGCGGAGAAACCTAAGCAGCCCAAGCCAAAGCCCCTTGAGGCACCCATGCCGATTCACGGCCTCAAGGGTAAAAGCCGAACAGCTGGGGAAAAAACGGCAGGATGGGGGTAGGAGAGGCGACAGGAAACGGCGATACCCTGAAAGAAAAAGAATGAGCCCCCTTCTGCTTAAATCCGCCATACCTCTCACCTCCACAGGGAAGTACAGGCCTTCCCGAGTTCCCTCACCACCTGGTCATGAGACAGATCTGCCGCCCCTTTCCTGGCAATGATTAGCAGATCCCGATGGGCAGACAGGGAGTTTTGGTGCCTACGGAAATATTCGCGCAGGTATCTCTTAATCCGATTACGGATCACTGCTCCACCTATCTTCGCGCTGACCGTGATGCCGAGTCGATGGACTTCCCTAGCATTAGCCCTGCTAATGACTATAAAGTGTGGGGTGTAGACCTCTTTCCCCCTGCGTGAAAGGCTGAGAAACTCAGAGCGTCTGGTAAGGCGGGCTCCCTTTGGGAACCTTTCCCTGCCCTGCGACAACTTTCCGCTCCGTTCTACGAGCGAGCCTGTTTCGGCGGTATCGTAACAGTCAGTTTCTTCCGTCCCTTCGCCCTTCTCCGGCTTAGAACCTTGCGTCCCCCAGGGGTAGCCATCCGTGCCCGGAAACCGTGAGTCCTCTTCCGCCTGATATTGCTTGGTTGATAAGTCCGCTTCATATGAGATCCTCAAGCCGCATAAGTTACCAGTTCTCTATTTCAATCATAGAGTTCTCGCCTTGTCAATTTTGACCTCCGCATTTGCCGGTGGAACGAACCCCCCTGTCATGGAAGCTCACGCTTGAGAGTCCGTTGCATGAGGTCGCGGACCGCGCCCATGGGGTTTTTCCCCTTATATAGGACCTGGCACATTTGCTCGACGATGGGCATTTCAACCTCCAGCCGTTGGGCTAGGAGACGCACGGAACGAGTATTACGGACGCCCTCGGCCACCATGCGCATGCCAGCTAAAATATCGCTGACCTTTCGCCCTTTGGCAATTTCCAGACCCACCCTACGATTTCGGCTCAACTTCCCCGCACAAGTCAAAATTAGGTCCCCTAGACCGGGAAGCCCTGATAGGGTTAGCGGGTCTGCGCCCATCCTCACGGCCAGACGCGTCATCTCGGCCAAACCGCGGGTCATCAATGCGGCACGGGCGTTGTCCCCCAGGGCCAACCCGTCACTGATCCCTGCGGCTATGGCGATCACATTCTTAACCACTCCACCCATTTGTACCCCGATTACATCCTGCGACGTATAGACTCTAAAGTTCTGGGTACTCAGGGTCTTTTGAACATCACTGCCAACCTCATCGTCATAGGCAGCCAGCGTGATGGCCGCCGGAAGTCCCCGCGCCACCTCGAGGGCGAAGCTGGGACCGGAAAGGAATGTCAGATGTCTTCTCCTTGGCTCACCGAAGAGGTCGATGAGGACCTCGCCCATGGTCAAAAGGCTCCCTTCCTCAATCCCCTTGGTCCCACAAACCAGGGTGGCGTGCGGGACCATATGGGACACAGCCCCCTGCAACACCTCACGTACGAGATGGGAGGGTACTGCAAAGAGCAGGACCTCCTTCTCGGGAACCACCTCTTTCAGAGAACGGGTGATTTTGAGCTGTCGGGGCAGGGGAACCCCAGGGAGATAGGTTACATTTTCGCCCTTCGCCTCCATCTCCCGAAAGGTGGCCTCTCCGTGACACCACAGAGTGACCTCATCACCTTTCTCGCACAGCAGTTTGGCTAGGGCCGTCCCCCAGCCTCCAGCCCCAATGACCCCTATTGCCCGTCCCATGGCCCTCACAAATCGTTAATCGTTATTGGTTACTGGTCAACCAAATATGGGGTCCGGTTAATCGTTAATCGCTATTGGTAAATCGATTACTCGCTCATTGACAAGGACCTATGCAGCTAACGGATATACGATTAACGAGTATACAATTAACGAAATTAATCTTTCTGTTCCTGCCCTTCTGCTTCGTCCTCGTCTTCTTTTTCCGCCAGCCGCGCTACGGCTACGACTCGCCCTCCGTCTTCCATCTCAATGAGACGGACGCCCTGGGTATTTCGACCGATGATGCTGATGTCCTTTACCCTTAGACGAATGATTTTGCCATTGTTCGTTACCATCATGAGTTGGTCATCATCGGTGACCTGATGGACCCCGATGACCCGTCCAGTCTTCTCGGTGGTCTTCATGGTAATGATACCCTTACCACCGCGCGATTGGAGACGGTACTCTTCCATGGCGGTGCGCTTCCCATAGCCATTCTCCGCCACGGTCAAGAGGCTAGCACCCTGGCTAAGCATCTCCATGCTCACCACGCGGTCTTCGTCCTCCAGACTGATCCCGTTCACTCCAAAGGTTCCCCTCCCAGTGGGCCGGACCTGACCTTCCTTGAAGCGAATGGACTGTCCATTGAGGGTTGAGAGGAGGACCTCTTGCTGTCCGTCCGTTAAACGGACTCCAATGACTTCATCCCCTGGCTCCAGGCCGATGGCGCGAATTCCTGTGGAGCGAGGATTGGAATAGGCCAAGAGTTCGGTCTTTTTGACCGCTCCCCCTTTGGTGGCAAAAACCACAAAGCGCCCCTCTTGAAACTCACGAACCGGGAGGAAGGCGGAAATTTTCTCTCCCTCTGGCAAATTGAGGAGGTTCACAATGGCCCTTCCCCTTGCCGCCCTCCCTACCTGTGGTAACTCATGAACCTTAATCCAATAGACTTTACCAATGGTGGTAAAAAAGAGGATATTGTAATGGGTAGAAGCCACGAATAGGTGCTCGAGAAAATCTTCATCTCGCGTCGTTGCCCCCACCTTTCCCTTTCCTCCACGGTGTTGGGCACGGTAAAGGGTCACCGGGTTACGTTTGATATAGCCCTCGTGTGACACGGTGACGACCATGTCCTCATCGACGATGAGATCCTCTACCGAAATCTCCTCGGACTGATCGATGATCTCGGTTCGGCGCGGGTCACCGTACTCCTTCTTGATCTGCTGGAGCTCTTCGACGATGATCCGATAAACTACCGTTTCATCGGCCAGGATCCCTTGTAACTTGGCGATGAATGCCGTGGTTTCTTGGTGCTCGCTCAACACCTTTTCCCTCTCCAGGCCTGTGAGTCTCTGGAGCCGCATGTCCAAAATGGCGTGGGCCTGAATCTCCGACAAACCAAAGCTGGCCATGAGACCTTCCTTGGCCGTCCTAGGGTCCTTGGACTCGCGGATGAGCTTGATCACCTGATCGAGATGGTCCAGGGCAATTTTCAACCCTGCCAGGATGTGCAAACGCTCTTCGGCCTTGCGTAGGTCATAGGCGGTGCGGCGTGTGACCACCTCTTTGCGGTGGTCCAGGAAGGCCTTTAGGGCGTCCTTCAGGCTGAGGATCTTGGGTCGCCCGTCAGCAATGGCCAGCATGTTGACGCCAAAAGACTCCTGTAAGGCCGTGTGCTTGTAAAGCTGGTTGATCACCACCTCGGGCACGGCATCTCGCTTGAGCTCCACGACGATGCGCATCCCGTCGCGATCGGATTCATCGCGCAGGTCTGAGATCCCCTCGACTTTTTTATCCTGTACCAGCACGGCCATCTGCTCGATGAGGCGTGCCTTGTTCACCAAATAAGGAATCTCACAGATGATGATCTGCTCTTTACCAGTGCGCTTCACTGTCTCAGTGAAGAGTTTGGCTCGCATCTGGATGCTCCCCCGTCCCTCCCTGTAGGCTTGACGGATGGTCTCCTTACCATAAATGTACCCCCCGGTAGCAAAGTCAGGGCCAGGGATATAGTTCATGAGCTCGTCGATAGTGATATCCGGATTTTCCACCATGGCCACCAACCCGTCCACCACTTCTCCCAGGTTGTGTGGAGGGATATTGGTAGCCATCCCCACCGCAATGCCAGAACCCCCGTTGATCAGGAGGTTGGGAATCCGGGAGGGTAGGACCGTGGGTTCTTTAATGGAATCATCGTAGTTGGAAATGAAATCGACGGTCTCTTTATCAATGTCCGCTAACATCTCCTCGGCGATTCGGGTCATGCGGATCTCTGTGTACCGCATGGCCGCAGGCGGGTCACCGTCTACGGAGCCAAAATTTCCCTGCCCATCCACCAAGAGGTACCGCATGGAGAAGTCCTGGGCCATGCGCACGATGGTGTCATAGACCGCCACATCCCCATGTGGGTGATATTTCCCGATGACATCGCCCACCACGCGGGCAGACTTCTTGTAGGGGGTGTTCCAGGAATTGTTCATGTCGTACATGGCATAGAGGACCCGTCGATGAACCGGTTTGAGCCCGTCGCACACGTTGGGTACCGCCCGGCCAATGATGACGCTCATGGCGTAGTCCATATAGGACTGACGCATCTCATCTTCGATATAAACAGGAACTTTCTGCTGCTTAAGGGTGGCTTCCATGTCGACTAACTATGATGGTTCAAGAGGTTTAAAACGTTCAGGTGGTTCCAATCCTATTGAACTGATTGAAGGGCTTGAACTGATTGAACAATCCCGAGACTAAATGTCCAGGTTTTTTACCGTGAGGGCATACTCTTCAATGAACTTCCGCCGCGGCTCCACTTCGTCGCCCATCAGGGTGGAGAAAACAACATCGGCTTCCACAGCGTCTTCAATTCGAACCTGCAGGAGAACACGAGTTTCTGGATTCATGGTTGTCTCCCAGAGTTGTTCAGGGTTCATTTCTCCCAGCCCTTTGTAACGCTGAATGTACTGCCCCTTCTTCCCCCGCCCCATGATGTATTCCAAGAGTTCTTTTAAAGATCGTAGCTTCGTCTCTGGCTCACCGTTCTCCACCTGGTAGGGTGGCGAGCCTGATCCGATGAGATCCGTATAGAGCCGCTTGATTTCTTTGTACTCGGGGCTTTGCAGGAATTCACGGTCGATCACCGTCTGCATGCCCGTTCCATTAGACCTGGTGGTGCAGACAAGCTTAAAACAGTTGTGCTCCGGGTCCTCCTGGAGTGTGGCGGACAAGGGGGCCCGTTCAGGGGCCAGGAGGTTGATATAGGAGGCCAACTGTGTCGTTATCTGGTTGAGCTTGTTGGAATCCTTGAGGGTCTCCTCATTAAAATCCCGCTCCAGCAGGAGGGCCTCCAGGACCGTGCGATCTTTTTTCTTACGGCCCACCCTCTCCATGAGTTTGTCCCATCGGCTGACCTTTTTAATAAATCCCTGGAGGGGCTGTCCCGTGATCCCATTGCCGCCTCCGTTCAATCGGACCCGCGTATTTTCCGTCCCCACCTCAATCAGATAATCTTCTAGGGCGTTTTCATCCTTAAGGTATCGTTCCTGCTTGCCGCGTTTGACCTTGTACAGGGGTGGTTGTGCGATAAACAGATGACCCCTCTCTAGCAGGCCAGGCATCTGGCGGTAGAAAAAGGTGAGGAGCAACGTTCGAATATGAGAACCGTCCACGTCCGCATCCGTCATAATGATGACACTGTGGTAGCGGAGCTTCTCCGGAACGTAGTCCTCCCTGATCCCCGATCCCAATGCAGTGATCATGAGACGAATTTCCTGAGAAGAGAGCATCTTGTCCAAGCGGGCCTTTTCGACATTGAGGATCTTCCCCTTGAGGGGAAGTATAGCCTGATTCCGTCGGTCTCTTCCCTGTTTGGCCGAGCCTCCGGCGGAATCCCCTTCCACAAGAAACAGTTCACTTAACGATGGATCCCGTTCTTGGCAGTCTGCCAGCTTCCCCGGGAGGGAAGCCGAGTCCAAAGCCCCCTTTCGCCGTGCTAGGTCTTTGGCCTTACGCGTAGCCTCGCGAACCCGTGCGGCCTCGACTCCCTTCATTACCACCTTCTTCGCATCTCCGGGATGCTCGGCAAAGTGGGTTGCCAGTTTATCATTGATCATCGTCTCGACGATCCCTTTGACCTCACTATTCCCCAGGCGGGTCTTGGTCTGCCCCTCGAATTGGGGCTCGGGGACTTTTACGCTGATGACTGCGGTCAGCCCTTCACGAACATCCTCCCCCTGAAGGTTCTCTTCGCCTTTTTTCAGCAGACTCTTGTCGGTGGTGTAGCTATTGATGGTTCGGGTCAGGGCAGATTTAAAACCGATGAGATGGGTCCCGCCCTCGATGGTATTGATATTGTTCGCGAAGGAAAAAACGCTCTCTGCGTAACCGTCATTCCACTGCATGGCAATCTCGATATCGACTCCTTCTCTTTCGCCTTGCAGATAGATGACCTTGGGGTGGATGGGGCTCTTGGCACGATTGAGATGCTCCACAAAGGAGATAATACCCCCTTTGTAAAGGAACTCGTGTTTTTTCTGGCTTCTTTCGTCCTCGATTATGATCGTGACGCCCCTGTTGAGGAAGGCCAGTTCCCTGAGTCTCTGGGTAAGGATGTCGAAACTGAAATCGCCGGTCTCAAAAATTTGCGCATCG
>JACZQL010000449.1 GCA_022545745.1 Deltaproteobacteria bacterium
GATGGGGGATGATGCATCCCCTACGATCCAATTTAAGATTATTATAAAGAAGTATGTCCAAGTCAATGATGCGAGCACCCCATCGTTTACGTACTTTCTTGCGCCCCATGGCCCGCTCGATATTCTTACACTTGGTAAGCAGGTCCTCGGGTCCCAACTCGGTGTCTACCTCAATAACCGCATTGACATACCACTCCTTAGAATTTCCTAAGGGCTCACTCTCATAGAAAGAGGAGGCTTTGGTGATACGGGTTTTCGGTATCTTACCAATTCGGTCAAGGGCTTCAAGGTAGTTTTCCTTTTTCTTACCCTGATTGGAGCCAATCCCTATGTAAACCCGATGAGCCACAATTCTCCAAGGAACCAAGGGGTACCCCGTCCGAGGTTACTCCATCAAAGGAATCCTCCTTGATGAGTTTCAGGTGGAAGTGAAGAAATGTGGCTAGCACGTATTAGCAACTCACCAGGAGTGGGTTACAGACCCGCGATGAATGCGTAAGCAACTGCTCCCAGATAGTGTCTTAAATGGCGTATTGCTAAAAGTTTTTCGGACCGGTCTTAAAATTTCACCTGCTGGATCCTGTTCACAACCTCCTTTAGACGTTCTTTGTCGACACACAGCGTGAAACGGATGTAGCCTTCCCCCGCTGCACCGAAACCATTGCCTGGTGTACAGACGATACCTGCCTCCTCGAGCAGCCGGGTAGCGAGTTGGGCCGATGTGAATCCCTTCGGGACTGCGACCCAAACATAAAAGGTGGCACGGGGAGTTTCACATTGAAGACCCGCCTTTTGCAGGGCAGACACCAGGACGTCGCGCCTCTCCTGATAGAGCCGCCTCAACGGTTCTACCAACTCTTCTGAACGGCGCAGGGCCTCGATGGCCGCCTCCTGCACTGCCTGGAAGGCGCCAGAGTCAACATTGGACTTGACCTGTGCCAACCCAGCCACCAGATCCGTGTTCCCAACCGCCATCCCTATACGCCAGCCAGTCATGTTAAAGGTCTTGGACAGGGAGTGAAATTCGATCCCCACTTCCTTGGCCCCATCAACCTGAAAGAGGCTTAACGGTCGGTAACCATCGAAACAAACCTCCGTGTAGGCGGCGTCATGGCAGAGAATAATCTGGTGGCGGTGGGCAAACTCTACAATCTCCTGGAAAAATTCCTTTTCCGCCACAGCAGCGGTGGGATTATTGGGATAGCTAAACCATAGCATTTTGGCCTGCCGAGCAACTTCCGCAGGGATCGCCTTCAAGTCGGGGAGGAAACGGTTCTCTTGCCGAAGGGGAAGATGATAAATCTTTCCGCCGTTAAATTGGGTCCCGATCTGATACACAGGGTAGGCAGGGTCTGTGGCCAGGACGAGATCTCCTGGATCAACAAAGGCCACCGCCATATTAGCGATTCCCTCCTTGGACCCTATAAGGGAGGTGACTTCCTTTGCCGCATCGAGTCTTACCCCAAAGCGGCCCTGGTACCAATCTGCCACGGCCTGACGAAAACTCAGCAGGCCAGAACTGCTAGGATAACGGTGATTTTCCGGATTTTCGGCAGCCTGCTTGAGTTTTTCGACAATCGGGGAAGGCGTCGGTGTATCCGGGTCGCCGACCCCCAGGTCGATAAGATCGACCCCTTTGGCCTTTGCTGCGTTTTTCTTGCGATCTATCTCAGCAAATAAGTAAGGTGGCAACTCCTTGATTCTTCTAGCTTTTTCAAACTTAATAGCCAACTGTGCATCCCCTATGGAGTGAAATGGCACCCTTCTTACCTGTTTTTTACCTTTTTGACAACCACTTCGATTACCTTTATTTTGGTTTTTAGGAATTCTACCATGGCCATGCAAATTGTCGTGGACGGTTATAACCTGATTGGAAGTGAGCGGGGCTTGAGGGGGGACCTCGAGGGAAAAAGAAACAGGCTCATCCAAAGGCTCCAGCAATACCGGGGGAAAAAGGGATTTGGGGTGATTGTGGTCTTTGATGGCTGGCGCTCAGGGTGGCCCACCGAGGTTCAACAGCAATCGGGCGGAATTACCGTCATCTTTTCTCAGCAAGGGGAGAAGGCGGACGAAGTCATCATAAAACTGGCTAAAGAAATGGGCAGCGGCTGTGTTGTTGTGACATCAGACCGAGAGGTCCGCCGGGCGGCAGAGGCAAGCAGTGCGGTTGCCGTCTATGCGGGAGAGTTCAACACCATACTCAGGAATCTCGACAATGATGCAATTGATGGCGAAGACGACTTGCCTTCTGAGGATGCACCGGATGAATTTCGCCATCCCGATAAGAAGGGAAACCCACGCAAGCTCTCAAAAGTTGAGCGAAAGAGAAGAGAGATCCTCAAAAAACTATAGGGAACGACGACGTGAGGAATGGAAAGTAGAGAGGTAGACCGCAATCTCAGCATTGTCCATTGTTCCGGAAAGAAAATGGAGAATAGATCAGTGGACCGCATTGGCCCCTCCATTGCTCCACTTCTCAAATTTCCAATGCTCCAAGGCGCAAAGCGCCTTCCAGGCCCCCGCGCCCTTTCCTCCACTCCAAAGCGGGTTTAAACCCCTTGCCCGAGTGCATTTGGCTGTAATAACAACACTTTTTTCAATCGACCCCTAAGGTGCTTGACAAAGC
>JACZQL010000450.1 GCA_022545745.1 Deltaproteobacteria bacterium
AACAGAAAGACAATCCCCGGGTTCCCTATTGAGTGAATTGGCAAGTTCCATAGTAAAACTTCGTTGTAAGGCCAATGCCGGTTCGAAACATATCCGACGGGGTTCTGGCATCCTCTATCGTGGTAGGCCCGATTCCTCCGGGTCAGGTGAGTACTACGTTCATACCAGCCTCCATGTAGTAAACACCACCGACGGCACGAATCCCCAATGTGAAATATTTCTCTATCCAGATCACACTAAGGGCAACGTCTATCTTACTTTCAAAGGTCAAGGCTACAAGTTCTATGGGAAAGATATAGACTTCGCCATCTTAGAACCTGAGATTATAGAGGACGATGTTAACGCCGGATCTGCGAAGGATCTAGAAGATTTTGCGCGCGACGAAGGGAAAAACCCCTTATGCGATTCTGCAAAGATAGGAGATCACTTGTCCGTTCTTGGCTACCCAACCATTGGTGGTGAAACCCTTACGGTTACCGAAGGGATTATCTCTGGATTTGAATTCCAAGGCGAAACCCGTTTCATCAAGAGTTCAGCCAAGCTGGACCATGGCAATTCCGGTGGGGTGGCCATCATGGATTCAGGCTGTATCGTTGGCATCCCGACGTTTGTTCAACGGGGTCAGCTGGAAAGCATGGGAAGGATTTTGGATTTAAATCATCTCTACACCGTCATCCTAAATTGAGCATTGTTCCACCGTCAACTCGCATCTAACCTCCCCCTTCGTTCTTTCGCACTCAACCGCCATGGCCTATAATGACCAGAGCGCATAGCGTCCTTGCGGACTCCAGACCACCGACTACCGACTACTGACCTCTGACCCGGATCCAGGGATTGACGACCGGGAGTCTGTAGCCTTTAATCCGTTGTCCGTTGTCTCTTTACGCTTCTTGCTCAGTCCTCAGCACTCGTTACTCAGTACTGGGCCAAGGCGCCACATAGTCAGCGGTATCCTAAGAGAGGTGTTGAATGGAAAAAGATCTCAGGAGCTTTCTCAAACAGTTAGAGACTCTCGGTCCCGAGGAGTGGGTACGGGTCAATAAAAAAATAAGCCCCAAGTACGAGACCACCGCGATACTTATCCAGCTCGAAAATGCAGGGAGATACCCTGCGGTATATTTCGAGAATCTGGAAGGCTATTCCATTCCGGCCATAGCCAACCTGCATGCCACACGGAAGAGGATAGCCCTAGCCCTGGGCGTGGACGAAGCATCCCTGGTTGATGAGTATAGAAAGAGGGAAACGAATCGCATTCCCCCTCAATTGACGAGTCATGGACCGGTGCAAGAAGTGGTGGAAAGCGGAGCGAAGGTTAACCTGTATGGTTTGCCCCTGTTCACCCACTTCGACATTAGCAGCGTACCCTATATCACCGCCGGGATCGTTGTGACAAAGGACCCGATAACCAAGGTCAGGAATTTGAGTTTCAACCGAGGGATGGTAGTCCAAAAAAATACCCTGCGCATGCACCTGGCCCCAGGGATGCATCTCGTCCGATGTCAAAAGAATGCAGAGGAGCGAGACGAACCGTTGGAGATTGCCATCATACTGGGGGTGCACCCCGCCTTTGCCATCGGGGCCCTGGCCCTCGTTCCATTCGACGTGGACGAATACGATGTCATCGGGGGGATGCTGCAAGAGCCGGTCCCGCTGGTCAAGTGTGAGACGGTGGATCTCGAAGTCCCCGCTTACGCAGAGATCGTTCTGGAAGGAAAAATACTCCCCAACGTCCGGCAGGATGAAGGTCCCTTCGGTGAATTCTCAGGTCACTCCGTAGGCGTGGCCAAGCATCAAGTCATCGAGATTACTGCCGTGACGCGCCGTCAAGAACCCATCTATCAGGATATCTTCACCGGCCATTCCGAGCACCGGCTGATGGGCGCCATTCCCAGGGAAGCCGCCATTTACAAGGCAGTTCGTACCGTCGCACCAGGGACCTATGCGGTCCACATGCCCATTTCAGGTTGCTGCCGATTTCATTGCTATATCTCGCTGGACAAACGGTCAGATGGGGAGGTCCGCAAGGCCGCCTTTGCCGCCATGGCAGCGGATCTTTATCTCAAGCATATTATCTTCGTAGACCCCGACGTGGACGTCTACAATGAGCGCGACGTGCTGTGGGCGGTGGCCAACCGTGTTCAGGCAGACCGTGATGTCACCATCATACCCAACTGCCAGGGCTCTGAGATTGACCCTTCGGCGAAGAAGGGAGGGCTCACGACCAAAATGATTGTAGACGCTACCAAGAAATCAAAAGACTTTCCCAAGAAACTGGGCGTCCCCCAGGACGTGCTAAGCCGCATCAAACTTAAAGATTACATTTAGCCCATGCCTTTGTGGCCCATCGCACATGGGAGGCTAACTCATTGCTCGACGAGACTTACCGCGCGGGGAGCAAGGATGAGACTGCGGGCATAGGAACGTTCACCCCGTCGCACAAAATTGCCTGCTGGCTGGGGAACGTGCTCTTTGCGGCAAGTCCAAAACATTCAGTGCCACAGCCACTTGGGGAATCCCTGTGCTACGGGGTAAAGCTTCAGATATGCACCGACTTATTGCCCGCGGACGAAGACTCGTTCCGCGAGGCGAGATATGGCAAGAGCCTCCTCGCTTGTCCACCCTCTT
>JACZQL010000025.1 GCA_022545745.1 Deltaproteobacteria bacterium
GACCCCCACCATAGCAAGCTTTGATATTTTCTGGCGAGTCTCTCACTACCTTCGAACTTAGCACCTCATCGTTACAACTATCTGGAGTCACCTATCATCCCTTATCCAGGTTGCAAAGTTCAGTGAGAGGCCCCTGTATTGTCCCTCCCGAGGTCCTTGTTCGGCCGCTACGTTGTTGATCGGGAATCCTTTCCCCTACTTGATGGGAGTCGGTTGGCGCTATTTTTATTCGCATCTCAATCGGTCCGATTCACCTATCGAAACAAAATTCAGTCCTCCGCAAATGAACAAGCCAAAACCACAAGGCATATCGTGTCGCTTCTCGTTTAAAAATCCATAGGGACAAGTACCTAGGTGTTAGTACCTGGGGTTTATTTTTGTGGGAAAGACGATAGAATAGGCCCTGCGTATGAAGATTGACAGGGCTAAAGATCTTACCGGGTTGACGGCGTATATTAAGGAGGAGGCGCAGAGGTTGGGGTTTGCCCTGGTGGGGGTGTCGCCGGTGAAGGCGCCGCCGCATGAGGAGTCCTTTGCGGAGTGGTTGAGGAAGGGGTTCGGGGGCGAGCTAGCCTACATGAAAAGGACGGAGGAGATGCGGCGGGATCCAGGCAAGCTGGTTCCTGGATCGGTATCCGTCGTTTCGGTGGGGATGAATTACCAAACCCCAGCGAAAAGGACGGAACCGGACGGGGTGAAGGGTTGGATTTCGCGTTACGCCTGGGGGGACGACTATCACGATATTATTAAGGATAGGCTGGGTAAGCTTCTCGATATTATAAAGGGGACCTGCCCTGAGCTTGCCGAAGGGAGCTGCTCTGAACCTATAGAAGGCCGTGTGTTTGTAGATTCGGGACCGGTGCTAGAGAGGGGCCTGGCGGGGGTGGCCGGGATCGGTTGGATCGGCAAGAACACGATGCTCATCTCTCCCCAGAAAGGTTCATGGTTCTTTCTGGGGGAGCTCTTCCTTAATATAGAGCTTGTTTACGACCGGCCCATCAAGGATCGCTGCGGGAGCTGCGATCTCTGTCTCAAGGCCTGCCCCACGGGAGCCTTCGTTGGCCCTTATGTTTTGGACGCTCGGCGCTGTATCTCGTATCTCACCATCGAACTCAAGGGTGCCATCCCGCAACATCTGCGACCCTTGATGGGGAACCATGTCTTTGGCTGCGACATCTGCCAGGAGGTCTGTCCTTATAATGTTAAGGCAAAACCGACTGATGAGACGGCTTATTCCCCACGTGAGGGGCTCTTGGCGCCTGAGTTGATCCCCATGCTTTCTCTCAATGATGAAGAGTTCAAGCGCCTCTTTCGTGGATCTCCCGTCCTTCGGGCGAAGCGGCGCGGCTTCCTGCGGAATGTGGCGGTGGCCCTGGGAAATCTCAAAAGCCCCGAGGCCGTGCCGGCGCTTAGCAAAGCACTTCACGATCACGAACCCCTCGTCCGGCAGCATGTAGCCTGGGCGTTGGGAAAGATACCTGCCGATGAGGCTCGCGGTGCGTTGGTAAACCGCTTGGAAGTTGAAACGGAGAATGAGGTAAGGGAAGAGATCCAGGAGGCCTTAAAAGGTTCTGACTGATTTCTTCTTTTTTGGGGCACCGGGGATGCCAGGGGGGAGGGTGGCCTTCATCTTGTCTAGCACGTCGGGCAGCATCTTGGTGATCTGACCCTCGCGGTCCAGGCAGGCGTGCTTGGTCCACCCCGTGGCGAGTAGCTGGTCGTCGCATTCACGCAGGAGTCGATAGGAAAAAGTTAGCGAGACCGGCGCCAGGTGGGTGAGGCTGGTCTCGATCACCACCTCGTCGTCGTAGCGGGCAGGGCGGTGGTAGCGGCAGGAGACCTCGATGACCGGAAACATTAGCCCACTCTTCTCGATGGAAATGTACGGTGTTCCAATCTTTCGCATGAAATCGTTTCTGCCCATCTCGAACCACTTCAGATAATTGGCATAATAGCTGACCCCCATCTGATCGGTGTCACCGTAGATGACGCGATAGGAGACGCGGTGGCTGGTGGAGTTTTTATTTTCGCTCATGGGGGAAGGAGAAGTTAAATAAGGAAGCGGGAGGAGACGTCAGCGGGAAGTGCGATTATATTCCCTTCGGTTTATGCCGATTACGTCTATATTGACCGATTCCTCCTCTCTCAGAATCTTGAATGAGATTTTCTCTCCTGGTTTCTTCTTCCACATCTCACGGTAGAGTTCCGGACGGGTCTGTACCGGCTTGTCTTCCACTCCAAGGATGATGTCCCCCTCTTTCAGCCCGCTCTGATCGGCGGGTCCACCGGGGGTAACACCGGAGATCACCAGGTGACCTGCAAAGTGTTGAGCATAGATACCCAACCAGGGTCGGGGCGCGCGGCTCTGGACCTTGCCGTGCTGTTTTAACTCCTGCTCGTTTTGGAGGTAGAACTCGATGGGGATAGACAAGGAAAATCTTGCCAACTCGTTCAAGTTGTAGGCACATACACCCATCATGTGGCCCTTGAAGTCCAACAGGGTTCCGCCACCAAAGCCGGGATTGAAGGCGCTCAAGTGGATACCCTTTTCCAGGAGGTATTCCCACTGGCCGTCGTAGGGATCTAAAGAAGTTACGTATCCTCCGTTTACCCGTCTCCCCGTGTCGCCGGTACTGGCAACGATGAAGGCCGGCTGCCCCCTTGCTAGCTCCTCCGAGGGGGCCGGTCGCGAGTACGGGAAATCTCGACCGGGGACCTTCACCAGGGCCAAGCCTGTTTCGGGGTCCTGGGCGGCTAGCTGACCGGTGAGCTTCTCTCCATCAAACAGAGTGACCGTAATCGAATTCGCACCGTTGACCACGTAGTTGACGGTGAGGATATATCCATCCGAATCCACCAGGGTGCCGGATCCCATGCGTTCTGTTCCCAGGTTGCGGGCGGAAGGGTGGGATTCCGGGATGGTGGTCCGAAGATCCACAGTGGCTGGCAACACGGAGTGGATTAAACCGAGACGTCCGTTCACAGTGACACGCCCTCCATGGCACTCAGCGAAGGAAATCCCCCGTGGAATTTTCCCTGCCAAGTATCCCTTCGCTCCAGTTCTCTGCGGATCTCGTTGTGCATACCGATCTTGTTGGGCGACCAATCCGGTGCCACGGTGAGCGCCCGATAAGTCTCGCCGGTGAGTCGGTGGATCACGATCTCTGGAGAAAGGAGTTCAACAAAGTCGATGAGCAAAGAGATATAGTCCTCTTTGCTGAGAAGTTCAAAGTGTCCCTGGAGGTATATCTTTTCCAGGGCGGTATTCTTGATGACGTGAAGGTTGTGGAGTTTGATACCGTCAATCCCCATTCGGTTCAGGAACCCGGCAGTCTCGAGGATCTCCTCGCGGCTTTCCGTGGGAAATCCGAGGATCAAGTGGACGCAGAGCTGCAGATCCCTTGACTTGGTCCTTTCCACCGCGTCGATGAATTCCCTCACTCCATGTCCACGGTTGACCCACTGAAGGGTCTTGTCATACATGGACTCCAGTCCCAGCTCCAGCCAGAGGTAAGTGTTCTGAGATAGTTCTGCGAGGAGGTCCAAGACCTCGTCCGGAACGCAGTCGGGACGCGTGGCCACGGAGAGACCCACCACATCGGGATGGTCCAGGGCCTCCTGATAGAGGCCTTCCAGTTTGGCTACGGAGCCATAGGTGTTCGTGTAGCTCTGGAAGTAGGCGATGAACTTCTCGGCCTTATAACGGCGACGTATGGCTTCCATCCCCTGTGCCATCTGTTCTCTGATGGGTACCCGGGGCCGGTACCGCACGGGGGTGTGGCTCGAGTTATTGCAGTAGATGCAACCTCCCACGGCCACCTTCCTATCTCGATTGGGGCAGGTAAAATCCGTTCTGACACTCACCTTATGGACCTTTGCATGGAACGTCTGTTTGAGAACTCGGTTGAAGGGGTTGAAGCGATGGCCACCCCATCTTTCGTGTAAGTCAGGGGGAAGACTCATAGCCTATTGACGATCGTTAACAGAAAGCCTCTCCGTTCTCAAGGGAGTCATGTACTTTATGCCCCAAAGGGGCATTAACCGCGATCCAGAAAATCGCTGGCCGTCTTGTTTATCTGATTATAGGAGATGGAGTCGATGGTGTATACAGTGGGGCTTCCCATCCGCTTTGCGAAGAATTCGCCGTTTTTTCCGATGAGCAGGGTCCCCAGCTTTTCAGCGGCGCTGTTCTCCATTGAAATGGAAAGAGTAGGAGGATCCAGCTGGTACTTCTCTAAGTCCTTAGGCTTGTCATCGGCAAAAGTTTTGGCCCTGAGGTCTAGCAGGGCGGCGAGGTATTCAAAGACCACCTGTCCTTTGGCCGCGCCTTGTTCCGGGGCCTCCATTTTCCAACGGCCCTCATGGCTCCGTACCAAGACGAGGGATTCGTTTTGGGTTTGGATCTCGAGCTTGGCCACCTTCTCCTGGTCGATGTGAAAGATCCTTTTGTCTCGAAAATCGTTGGGACTCCTCTCCAGGCTGATTCGGACGGCGGCATCGGTGAGTAGGACTTGAGACTCATTCATCCGTTTCACATAGGCTGAATATCCGATGGGGGTTTTCTCTCCAACCAGGATTGGCGGGAGCCTTTCCCCACTTTGCAGACCCACTTGAACGGTCACCAAGGGCTTATCCAGTCCGAAGGTCATGAGGTCGGCCCGGTTGGGTTTTTCCTCGATGATCCTGCTAACCTGACTGACGCTGAGGGCAGAGAGGATGGCCTTGATGGTGAATTCGTCTGCGGCCACAGGAGGATTCTCGTTCAGTACCCATTCCCCGGAGGGGCCTTTGCTCATACGGATCTTTTGGCCCTGATAGTCGAGTGCCAGGGCTTGAACCTCATCCACGTGAAAGGGAAATAGCCTCTCGCCATCTTCTTTAAATTCGAAGAGGGCGATGTAAAGGCCAAGGAGGATGAGAAGAGCGGCCGCCAGAATCGTTTTTCGGGGATTCATCCGCTATCTCCTTTTCCACCAAACGGCGAGACCCATCACCAGGAGGATTTCCGGGAGGATGAGGAAAGAGAGATAAAAGATGGTGCTCCCTTCTCTGGCCGTTAAATCGATACGTGAAGACCGAATGGACCGTGGACCGATGGTGATAAGCTCATCTTCTCCCACGAGCCAATTGGAAATATTGAGTAAAAGGTCCCGGTTAAAGAATATGCGAATGAACTTGTTGTTTGCAAAGGTGAAGCTTCCCAAGACGACGATCTTGGCCTCACCCTTCTTTTTTAGATCAGCCGTAACGGCGACACCGACGGAGATGGGTCCCTTTCTGTCACCGTCCCCAATGGCAGCCTTTCCCTCCTCGAAGATCCTTTGGACTTCCGTCTCTGCCCAACTGGTGGGACTGGTCTTGACCAGTGAGGTGACTTCAACGTGCTTCTTGTCAGGTTTGATCGCGTCTACAGAGCGCACCATGGGAAAGATGGTCCTTCCCCTGAAGCCGCGGGTAATGGAGTGGTCAGGGTTGTAGGTGTTGACGATGGGTTGGATCCCCAGTTGTGGTCCGGAAAAGAGACGAATGACCTGATCCACAACGACGTTATTCCCCACATCGACACCCCAGTCTCGCAAGAATTCATTGAGGAGAACGGTATCGGGGGGAGGATAAAGGATGAACAGCTTGCCCCCTTGGTTTGCGTAGTTTTCGATGGCCTCAGTCTCGTTCTCCAGGAGGGGTTTTTGTGGTCCGGCGATGATCAACAAGGAGGCATCCTTCGGGACATCTTTGAGTGTGGAGAGGAGTAACTCACTGACTTGATAAATGTCGTTCTCCAGTGCCTCTTTGGCCAGGGCATACCCCTGTTCCTTGTCGCCGTCAGTGATGCCGGGTTCGCCATGTCCCGTTAAGAAGTAGACCTTCTTCTTACCCATCCTCGTGAGCTTGATGATGGCGTTGGTGACGGCCTTTTCCGTTGTCTCTAAAATGTTGGTGGAGTCTTTGCCGTACCGGAGGTGCAGCGTGTTGGCCTGTTCGATCTTGAACCGCTTGACCATATCAGGGTGCTGATCGGAATCGATGGTCCAAAACTTAATTTTGGAGGATTGGTAGATATAGCTCTGGAGGAGATCGAACGCACTCCGATTTTCCCCTTTTTCGAAAAAGGCGTAGATTTCGAGGTCCTTCTTGAGTCCCCTGATCACCTTGATGGATTGAGGAGAGAGGCTAAAGACCTTGGCCTCTGTGAGATCCCACCTGAGATAGTGGCGCATGTTCAAGAAGTTCACCAGGATGAGAATGGAAAAAAATATGATGGTGTAGGACAGGGCATGGAGTCCGTATAAGGTGGACTGTTGTCGCAGGGAGACCAGGAGAGTCGCACCCCGTGTGAATAGAAAAATCAAAAGCAGGAAGAGTCCCAGCCCCAGATGGATCTGGACGTAGAGGTTGTCCAATTCCCGGGGAGGGAAAAGATAGGCAATGAGTCCAAAGAGGGTGAGTACCGATCCGGTGATGCCGATGATTTGAAGGACCTTGCCCATGCCTATCTCCAGCGAGAAGACTCCACGGTACGCTGGGTGAGGAAAAGGCACAGCACAATCAAACTCAGGAAGTAGACGAGATCTCGAGTGTCAACGAGTCCGTTGACAATGACACTGAAGTGCTCCACCACGGACAGATACTTCAGGAGGTCGCCGACAAAAGTGCTTGTACTACCGGCGGGCCAGGACATGGCGTAGAGGAGGAGCAGCGTCACGAAGCAGATGACGGCGGCAACGATCTGATTTTCCGTCAGGGAGGAGGTGAGGATTCCCACGGAGACGAATACCGCCCCTATGAGGAACAGGCCCACATAGCCCATGGCCAGAGCTGGAATCTCAGGATTGCCGTAAAAGAGCAGGATGGCAGGATAGATGCCCGCTGCCAGGATCATCAGAAAGAGAAAGAAGAGGCAACCCAAAAACTTTCCCCGCACCAGCTCGGTGACGGTCACTGGGGAGGTCATCAGCAGCTCATAGGTTCCGATCCTCTTTTCTTCAGCGAAACTCCGCATGGTGATGATGGGGACCATGATGATAAGGATAATCGTCAGGTTGTGGAGCAGGGGGGACATCACGGATTCATTGAGGTTCAGTCCCTGCATGGCCTGGAAGCCCTCGAGGTTTGAGTAAAGGCTTAAAAGGTAATTGAAACGATAAAGGAGATTGAAAAAGAACCACCCGCCTAACAGGAGGAACCCTGTGAGCACCACGTAGGCAACGGGCGAGACGAAGAGTGAACGTACGTCCTTGGCTGCGATGGTCAAAATGTTTCTCATGAGGCCAAGGGCTCCTCGGTTACCTCAGAGATGGACCGGATGAACACATCTTCGAGAGTCGTCCCGTGGGTCAATTCCTTCAAGTCCTGCTCCAAGACGAGCTTTCCTTCGTTGATGATGATGAGCTTGTTACATATTTGCGAGACCTCGGGGAGGATGTGAGTAGAAAGTATGACGGTCCTGTCCTCTGCCAGATTGTTGATGAGGTTTCGAATCTCGAGGGTCTGCCTCGGGTCCAGGCCCAGTGTAGGTTCGTCAAGGATCAGAACCGGCGGATCATGGATCAGCGCCTGGGCCAGACCTACCCTTTGGCGGTACCCTTTGGAGAGATGGCGGATGAGGCGATTGGCGACGGATTCCAAGGAGCATTTTTCGAGGGTGGCATCCAGGGCGGGGAGGACCCCTGTCTTCGGGACTCCCTTGATGCGTGCCACGAACTTTAGATAGGAGATGACCGTCATGTCGGAATACAAAGGGGGATTCTCCGGAAGGTAGCCAATGCGCCGGCGCACTTCATGGGACTCCTTGAAAACGTCGAATCCATCCACGGTGACCGTTCCTTGGGAGGCAGGGATGAATCCCGTAATAATCCGCATGGTGGTGCTTTTACCGGCACCGTTTGGGCCCAAAAACCCTAGGACTTCCCCCATCTGAGCGCTGAAGGAGATGTTTTGGACCGCTGGGAAATCACCGTAGTATTTTGTTAGGTGAGATACCTCTATCATCAGTTTCTCTTATGTTGTTAACAAGTGATGGGGCCACGAAAGATTGAAGTGGATCGGCCGTGTACTCTCAGCTGGCTGGTAGGGCGTGGAGTACTGGCGTTTAGTTTTGTCGATTTGTTTGTTCATAATAGCAGATTTTGAACGGGATTCAATAAAAATTTGAAACCTCGTTCTAATGCTAGGAAGCTGTTAATAAATCAGATTGTTTTGAAGCATTCTAGCGAGGTTCTTTATCTTGACATCAGGTGGAAAATCCTGAATACTTGAGCCGGTATTTCGCACGGCGGGGCTCGTTGTTGAAGATAGCCGTAAACCAGATCACGGAGTCATTTAAGGAGATCCAATTTGAGGAAGGGATAGAGGATCTGAACCGGATTTATGTGGGTCAAAAGCGAGGAGACTTCCGGTTCCCCCCCTTTCTGAATGTGAACCTCACCCATTATCGATTTGGCCAAGACCTGTTTTTTCGGGGCCACTTAGACGGAGTGGTTGAGGGGTGTTGTGGTCGTTGTCTCAGGTACTATTCCTTTCCCCTGGAAAAAGACTTCGACATTGTCTTGACGCCCGAACCACCGCCCGCTAAGAGTAGGGAACTAAACCGGGATGAGATGGGGCTGAGCTTTTATTCGTCCGAGGAGATCAATCTTTCCCCGTTTATTAGGGAACAGGTGCATTTGGCGCTTCCCATGCGTCCACTATGTGACGAAGGGTGCCGAGGGCTTTGTCCGAGCTGTGGTGTGAACCTCAACCATGAGTCCTGTCTATGTCCTGCTCCATCAGGTGATCCTCGAATGGACTTCTTCCGTAACCTGAGGTTGGATCGATAGCCTTCCCGGGCTTGTCTGTTGAGTCGCCTCTGTCCTGGTAGCCAGGAAGGAATTTTTAAGATGCCAGTACCGAAAAGAAGAACCTCAAAGAGCAAAAGAAATAAGCGCAGGTCCCACGACGCCCTGGTCGTACCCCAATGGAGCGTGTGTCCCAAGTGTGGGGAGACCATCGCCCGACACCGGGTATGCGCCAGCTGCGGCCATTATCGTGGTAAAGCTGTATTGCCTACCGAAGAGGCGTAAAAGCCCCATTTTAAATCCATGATACGGATTGCCGTTGATGCAATGGGCGGCGACCGTGCCCCCGGTTTAGT
>JACZQL010000451.1 GCA_022545745.1 Deltaproteobacteria bacterium
ACGGATTGGAGGCAGCTCCTACGGGTCCATCTGGGTCTCAGATTGGAACCACCGGTTGGATCTGTCGAATTTTCCTTCTTTTGGGTCGGCGAATGGAGGAGCGCAATTTGAAAACCGGGAGGGGCAGCGAAGGGCTTCCGGTCTGGAAGGAGTCCGTTTTCTGGGGTGATAGGCCGGTATGGCATGTGTCTTGCTTCCACAGCCAACATTGCCGATTACAACCCAAGGAGGAAGGTAAAATGACGAGGCAAGTTGAGATCAATGGACGCCAGGTCAAGCTTTACAGGGTCAGCGGTTATGAAAATGCATGGTGCAGCGATCCGGGGCTGGCTACGAGCATAGGGCGAAGGCGCCAGGCGCTCTTGCGCGAGCTCAAATCCACGGCTCAGGACATCGTGGCACTGACAGAGCAGAATTTTGACGAAGAGGAATATACAGAGGACAACGCGGCATAAGGGTAGTACAAATTTGTGCAATTTGTGCTAAATTTTGTACATATTTCCTCGAAAACTTCCCGCCCTTAACTGGCAAAAGCAATCCTCTGAGCGAGCCCCAAGAGTTTTTTCTTGGGTAGCTTAGAGGCAAGGATGCAGAGCATGTCCTTGTCATTCCAGGCAACCAGATTCACATCACCCTGGCTATAGCTCACGAAATCGCGGTTTGAGGTTCTGACGACGCTCCCTCCCGAAGGGGGGGAGATCTCCATTCCTTCGAACTCCTGCGCCATCAGATACTCTTCTCCCGGCCCCCTAGAATAAACAAAGGTGCGCCCCTGCTTTCCTCCCACCCAGTGGCTTTGCCTCGACAAAATCTGATACCCCCAAGGGCTCAAATCCAAAAGCCGTGCGGTGGGGGTCTTTGATACGGCGCTCTGTGAAGTGGGTGTGCCTCCCGAGGACACCTCTTGGTACTTGGCTATGGCATGGTTAAAAACGTTTTCCTTGGCTCCATTCGGCCAGAACAAATAAGGAACTGCCACCACGAGGAGAAGCGCAGTGGCGGCCAACACGCCATGTTTGCCATAGGACCAACCCCAAAAACTTTCCCCATGGCTTTCCCCTAACTGTTCCAGGATTCGCTCCTTCAATGCCGGGCGCGCCTCCAGAGGAAAGAGTTTCCTCTTTAAGTCGCGTGCCACCTGGGTCTCCCAAATATACATTTGCCTGCACTTGGGGCAATGGTTGACATGGGTTTGGACGGCCCATCGTTCCTTTGGCGACAGGGCATCATCCACATGGGCTGAGATGATACCTTGGTAATTTTCGCAATCCATATTTACTCCTTGACCAGGCCCCTCCCTTGGCCGTACTCCTTTAATGCGACTTGAAGCATCCGACGTCCCCGTGACACCCTCGAACGGACCGTTCCCAGGGGACACTCCATGATCTTGGCCGCCTCCTCGTAGGTCAGCTCCTCAATATCTACCAGGACGATGGCCGTACGGAACTCCTCCGACAGTCCCCTCAGGGCCTTCTCGACTTCATCGTCCATCATCTGAGAAACAAAGTGATGCTCCGGGTTACCCCCTTCCATGTTCTCATCCTGCTCCACCATGGATTCGTAAACCTCGTCTATCTTGTCCCATTTCACGCTCGTGGGTTCCCGTCTCTTTTGCCGGTAGCGGTTGGTGAACAGGTTTTGCAGGATGGACAGGAGCCAAGCCCTAAAGTTGGTCCCGGGTTGAAATTTGTCGAAGAAGCGAAAGGCGCGCAGATAAGTCTCCTGGACCAGGTCTTCGGCGTCGGCCTTGTCCTTGGTGAGGTAGAAGGCCGAGGTGTAGAGATAGGGCAGCTGGGCAAGGGCCACTCGCTCGAACTCTGCCCTTATCTCTTTCTTTCTGTCCAGGGGAAAGAATAGTAGCCGACGTTGAGAGATTGCTTCGATAACCCGACTCATATTTTTGGGCCTTAGGAGCTAACGTACAAGAACTATCGGGAGATTGAGTTGCCCACACCCGTTGAAAACTTAGCCTTTGGGACCTACGTTCAACTGTTCCTTCTTCCAGCGAAGCAGTTTCTGGCGTAGGTACGCGGGCTCAATCCCTAAGGTCTCACAGACGTTGTCAAAAGAAAAGAGCCAATCGTTATTCTCTCCCAGGATCCAGCTGTCCGCATCACGAAGCAGAGTTGCTTGCCTCCGGCCCTGTGCAAACCTGGAATTCTTAAAACACCCAATGGCATCCCCCAGAATCGCTAACATGAGTCTTTTCTCCGGCAGTAAAGATGCCTTATTGTGAAGTGTTTCATAGTACTGGGTTGGGAGAAGGGTGTCCGGCTGAAACAGAGCGACTATCTTTTCTTCTCGGTTGGGATTTTGCCAATAATCCATGGAGACCTCCTTTCTGTCCGCTGAAGGGTCGAGGTGGATCCATCGTCTCAGGTAACCAGCGGTGGCTTCGAGCAGGCTGCTGAAAAAGACTCATATGCCACCAGCCTGCCTTAAGCAGGCGTTTAAGATAGTTGCGCTCGATCGCTGCGGGAATCATTTCCGCTCCAAGCGGAGTCGTTCCAACGTACCGCCTAAGCACGCCTCCGCTCGTCGATTTTTCGCGCGCCGCTCGGCTGTCTTCGACCCTGAGGCTCAGACCCGAAGGGAGCTCGCGCCGAAGCCTCGCCTCTGA
>JACZQL010000452.1 GCA_022545745.1 Deltaproteobacteria bacterium
ACAGCATGCTCCCTCTGTTTGTAGGGACACAACTGGGCTTCTCTACCACCCAGGTTGGAACCCTTTTTGGGATCTCGGGCGTCTGCGTGCTAGTGATGATCATCCCTGCAGGTTTCATCACAGATAAGATTGGAAGAAAGGCCGCTACGGTTCCCAGCACTGCCCTCCCTGCGATCGCCTTCGTGGCATTGCCCTTTTCCGACAGCATGCTGCAACTTTCGGTCCTTTCGGCCCTGATTGGAATGTCCAATGGCCTTTCCCTTGGTTCTGTGGCCACCTCCACTTACGATGTCATCCCGGAGAAAAGCAGAGGCCAGCTCCAAGGGCTGCGCAGGACCATTGGAGACATCGGCGGAATCATTGGTCCCTTGCTCGGGGGTGTCATTGCCAATGCCTTCAATCCCGGCATGACCTTCCTCATTTACTTCCCTTTACTCCTACTGGCCGCCTCCCTCCTCGCCTTTGCGTCACGCGAGACCCTTGGAAAAGCCAATTCGAGATAGTCTCAAGGCCGTCTCACAGCGCTCAAAGTTCCAGAAACGTAAGGAAGTTTCTTGAGGTTTAAAATAATGACTCTAAACTTGACAAGTACCCATTGATTACCTACTCTCTCCCAAGGTACCTTGCCACTGCAGGTGAGTACCTCATTAAGCCGGGCGGTCACTTCAATGCCAGCTTTTGCGGTCCGCGTTAGGACGGACATCGCAGCAAGGTAAGGTCTAATGGCAAAAAACGGTTTCCTAATCTTTGACAGCGACATGCATATCATGGAGCCTCCTGATCTATGGGAGCGCTATATCGACCCGGAATTCCGTTCCATTGCCCCACGCGGCAGGACCTCCGAGAACGTGCGGGACCTGGGCCTGATCTTCCCGGACGGAGAGCCCAATGGAAGAAGGACAAGTGGAGTCCCCCATCGGGGCCATAACTACGAACGGAACCAAAAGCTCTACCGGGACCACTCTCAGCGTGGGTGGGGGCCGGATACCCAGTTGGAGGCAATGGACCTGGAGGGTCTTGACGTGGCAGTGCTCTTCCCCAGCCGCGGCTTGAGCGTGCTCACCCACCCCGACAGAGACCCAAGATTCGCCGCCGCTATTGCCAGGGCTTATAACGACTGGATGTTCGATTTCTGTAAGTTGGACACTACGCGGCTTCTCGGTGCAGGCATGATCTCCGTATACGATGTCCAGGATGCAGTTAAGGAAACGCATCGCGTGGTGAAAGAGCTGGGATTCCGCGCCGTCTTTGTACGCTCCAATATCGTCAACGGGAAAACGTGGCACGACCCCTACTACGAACCCCTGTGGGACACCTTGGAAGAGCTGAACATCCCCATAGGTTTCCATGAGGCCACGGGATCACGTTCGCGCCAGACCGGAGATCATTTCGAGCCCAATTTTGGGCTTCGGCGGATCTACGCACAGCCCGTGGAGCAGATGCTCGGCCTCGGCAGCTTCCTTGGCGGAGGTATCCTGGAGCGACACCCGGAACTCCATGTGGCCTTTCTCGAGGCCAATTGCTCCTGGGTGCCCTGGCTGCTCTGGCGACTCGATGAGGGTTACGAGCGGGAGGGCGACGTGTTCATGCGGGACCTTAAAATGCCTCCAAGCGAATACTTCAAGCGCCAGTGCTACGTATCAGTGGAGCCAGATGAAACCCCTGTACGGCACGTGATCGACGAGCTCGGAAGCGACCAGATCGTGTTTTCCACCGACTATCCCCATGGCGATTCCAAGTATCCGGCGGCGGTGGACAATTTTTTCGAACTCAAGTTATCAGCCGAGGACAATCGTAAGATTCTTTGGGACAATTGTGCCCGCTTTTATTCCGTTAACGAAGTTGCCCGGCGGGTAAAGTCGGGAGAAGCAATTCAGGAACAAAGGAGGATTTCTTAACCATGGAGACCAAAAACCATAACGCACTCGATAGGTTTATCAGTAAAACCAGAGAATTGTTTGCCCGGGAGCAGGACCCGGAAAGGCGATGGTCATCCCTGTCTCCAATCCTCGCGGAACTACTTGCTGACCCTGAGGTCATTGAGGCCTCCAAACATTGGCCTGACTGTGTCCCTCGGAACGGACGGGCCGAGAACCTGATCTTCTACGAAGACCCAGACTACAAATTTGCCATAAACGGCCTGACCAAAGGAGAGGCCAGACAAGGTGGGCGCACACGCGTCCACGATCATGGCCATATCTACACCCTCTACGGAGTGCTGACCGGCAGCGAAAGGGTAGAGCGCTACGAGCGAACCGACGATCGTTCCAAACCCGACTACGCCAAGATCAAAAAGACCACCGATACGGTCGTGACCCCCGGGAAGATAGATCTCGTGAAACCCTACGAGATCCATGCGGAGGTGACTGTGGGTGAAAGGACCGTGGCCGTGATCATTCGCAGTGAGAAGGCAGGCAATTTCAACCAGGGTCGCTACGACGCGGAAACATACAAGTACTTCGAGAGCTTTGGTCCACGCCAGACACCTGTCGAGATGCTACCGAAAAAGACCAAATCGGAGCAGGTAGGGGCCAGTGCGATACCGGTGGAGAGCGCCAGATAAAAAACAGGCTTTGGACCGGGAGGGAATATGGCCGTCAATCCAGTCAACATCG
>JACZQL010000453.1 GCA_022545745.1 Deltaproteobacteria bacterium
CCGAATTACAGTTCCCGAAGGACTTACACAAAGGGATATCGCCCACCTTTTGGAGAAGGAGGGATTGGCCAGTAGTGAGAAATTTCTCAGTGCGGCAAACAACCCAGCGATTCTTTCCATGCTCGGTATAGAAGCTCAGCGGGTGGAAGGTTACCTCTTTCCGGATACCTATTATTTCCCTGCTTCGGCCAATGTAGAGGACATTCTCATAGCCATGGTAGAGCATTTTGAGGCGAGCTTTACTCCCATGATGGAAGAGCAGGCCAGGAAGTTGGGACTGGAGAGACACGAGGTCGTAACACTGGCATCTCTCGTCGAAAAGGAGACCGGGGTAGAAGCCGAGCGTCCTCTCGTCTCGGCGGTCTTTCACAATCGTTTGAGGGGCCGTATTCCCCTCCAAAGTGACCCTACGGTCATTTATGGTCTGAAGACGTTCACGGGGAACTTGACGCGAAAGGACCTACGTCGGCCGAGTCCGTACAACACCTATCTTATCCAAGGGCTTCCACCCGGGCCCATCTGTAATCCGGGACTGTCCTCACTTCAGGCCGCCCTTCTTCCAGCCGAGGTGGCATACCTGTATTTTGTTTCCAAGAACGATGGCACCCATTTCTTTTCCAAGACGATCCGGGAACACAACCGGGCGGTAAACCAATATCAGAGGTCCCGCCGCCGCTTCACCGGACGGTAACTTAGTAGGGGCTAACGGATCCCCTTACAGGGCCAGGCATGTTATATATGGGAGCATGTTGGGCGGCTCATTTAGCAAGGGGGCGCTCCCTGAACGTGTGGTGAATGACCTACACCGTCGTCTCCGGAGACATGGGTGGTGGGACGGCCTCTTAAAGTTTTCTCCTCCGCTTCTCGCATTTTCCTATCTTGTGTTTACTTTCTTTATGGCCGGTTGGATTGCTGGGGAGGTGACGGTTTTCACGCTGGCAGCGAGTCTTGGCATAATCTTGGGTCTTTTCCTGTATTTCGGGTGGACCAACCTATCGGCGGCATCCGTTGCCCGATTCATTGATGACAGGGTGGATGGCAAAGACCGGTTTGTCACACTGACCACCATCGATCCGTCCCTTTACCCATCTTTTTTGATCCATCGCCTACGCCGGGAGGCCACCGGGTTTCTGGACCGCATCAATCTCAAGAGAGACTTTCCCTATCGATTCAGGCGATCCTTTTTCGTTTCGTTGATTGGTTCTCTCGTCTTTGTTTTGTTGTCCCATATTTTCCTGGAGACGAATCTTTATTCCTCGCCCCAGGCCACTTCAATCAAGGAGCTTTCGGCATTGGCTCGAGAGCTTTCACAGAGTCCCCGTTTTGCCGAACTGGGGCGTAGTCTTAATGATCTTGAGTCTCGGATTCGAGAACAAGGGCTCTTGGACGCTGGCAACGAAGACCTGGTGCAGAAATTGCTGAGACAAATTCGGCAGCAATTGGCAGCAGGCGGTCGCAGTGGAGAGGGACGTGGCGATCTCTTGAGGCAAGCGACCGGTACTCTCCAGGGTTTGGCGGAAAGTATGGAAAAGGGCCAAGGGATGGGAGGTGGCTTAACTGCCAGGCAGCCTAGAGGCAAGGAGGGCGCGGGGAAAGAGTTGACAGAGCGAGGGGGTGGCGGGGGTAGTAAAGATTCCACGATGGGAGGGAAAACAAAACAGGGAAGCGAGAACTCGGTGCAGGCGAGGATGGAAAAGAGTGGAAAGGATCGACGGGATAGAGATCGGGGTGGGAAGGATCAGCCAGGAGTGCGGACGGAATAGGGGGGGATAAGGGAGCTGTGTCCAAGGCGGAGGCACAGGGAAAGGGAAGAAAGGACGGGGACGAAATGGTCCCGCGCGGGGAAATGCCCGAACGCTATTACAAAGCCGGCGAGAGGGCAGAAAAGGGGATCGAGGGGGCGCGCTTTGTTATTGTGGAGCTCCCTGAAGCGGAGGGAACCTCTGAGGTTTCGCGGGCGGCAAAACGTGGCAGGGGTTTGCGAGGGCCCAAAGTCCCTGTTAGCAACATTCCGTTACCCCCGCGCTCGCGACGGGATGCTCCGCTCGAAAAGCAACGGATTCCTCTGGAATATCGAGGGATGCTTCGTTAGGGATGAAAGATTGATGAAACCAGAAAGACTTCAAAAAATCCTCTCGCAGCTGGAGATGGAAGTCGGAAAGACCATTGTCGGTCATAAAGATGTCATTCGCAAAGTTCTTCTTGCTTTCCTTTCGGGGGGGCATGTCCTGCTCGAGGGGGTGCCGGGTCTCGGGAAAACACTTCTCATTAAATCCATGTGCCGCGCCCTGGGGCTTTCCTTCAAACGGGTGCAATTTACTCCAGACCTGATGCCCTCTGACATTATTGGAACTCAGGTCCTCACAGAGAGTGACGGACGAAGGGACTTCCAGTTTAAGCGCGGGCCCCTTTTTGCTCAGGTGGTGCTGGCGGACGAGATTAACCGTGCGACCCCGAAAACCCAATCGGCGGTCTTGGAGGCGATGGAAGAGAGTCAGGTAACGGTTTTTGGTGAAACCTATCCCCTGGGCTCTCCTTTTATGGTTCTGGCAACGCAGAACCCCATCGAGCTGGAGGGGTCCTATCCTCTTCCGGAGGCTCAGCTCGATCG
>JACZQL010000454.1 GCA_022545745.1 Deltaproteobacteria bacterium
TTGTCTCACATTCCCTACGAGAAGCCGTAGCAACTCTCGCTCGTAGGGCTTAGGTGAGAGTCTTACCCTTATTTCTTGGGAACCGTTTCATAGGTATTGACAATCCCCGCTATGACGAATATCCACACGCAGGATGCAGCTATAAGACCTATCACGAATCCCACGAATAATAACATTACGGATTCACGTAACCGTTTTTGATTGCCGCATACATAGCAGCGGCACCGGCCGCGAGACTTAGAACACACCATAACATACACATTTTGTTATCGCCTCCTACTACTACTCTCTCATTAAAACTGTTTTGCCGTCACCGTCTTGGCCAATCGCTACTCCCGGCACGAATGTTACTGCTTCAGCAAGCGCGTATGTGGTGTTCAATCCACCATCATTTCGCTGTTGTGTCGTAACCTGCACAACACAGCCGCCTGGGACGTTCATCACTTTTGTTGATTTCATCCAGCCCTGTTTCTCAGATGACGCCTTGCATAGTAACACCCACCTGTCGCCGTCTCCGAATACTTTCAAATCTGGTATGATAGCTTGTGCTTCTTTCACGTTCGTGATTGCTAAGTCTTTGCTCATTTCTTCTCCTTGTCTTTGTCTTTATCTTCGCCTAGTATTTTTCGTAGCCAATTCTCGTCTTTAGGGTCCAGCTTCTTTTCTTTCTATTCTTCGGCCGTGGCCGGTTCGGTCTCTTTCCCCTACTTTTTTTAGGCGGGTTCGGCATGCACGGTGGGAGCTTTGGAGGGGGCTTCGGCGGACGAGGGTTTGGTGGTGGTTTTGGAGGTGGATTTGGTGGCGGATTGGGAGGAGGATTCGGAGGGGGTGGTGGCGGTGGAGGCTGGTAGGGTGACTTGAGGCTTTGAGAGGAGCAAAAGAGTGAAAAAAGGATTATTGATTGTTGGCATCACCCTTGGCCTGCTCGTGGTGGTGGCCATCGGGAGCTGTGGTTACGTCGTTTCCAAACGCAACCGCTTCATTACCATGGACGAAGCTGTCACCGGGCAGTGGGCCCAGGTTGAAAACGTACTCCAACGCCGAAGCGATCTCATCCCCAACCTCGTGAACACAGTGAAAGGTTTTGCCTCCCAGGAAAAGGAGATCTTTACCAACATTGCGGAGTCTAGGGCGAAGCTGGGTGGTGCGACCAATATCGGGGACAAGATCAATGCGGCCAACGGGATGTCCGCAGCCTTGGGTCGATTGCTGGTCATCGTGGAACGTTATCCTAACCTGAAATCTAACCAGAACTTCATGGCACTCCAAGATGAGCTTGCGGGCACAGAGAATCGTATTGCTGTGGAAAGGAAGCGTTACAACGACCGTGTGCGGCAATACAATGCCGGCATACGCCGGTTTCCGGGGAATTTAATTGCTGCCTCCATGGGCCTCGCCCGCTACCCGTACTATGAGGTGCCCACAGAAAAGAAAGAGGTCCCCCAGGTGAAGTTCTGAGCCGGACCGGAAAGAACTTTACGAGGTTGTTACCCATTGCAATGGGTCGTAACGAGTTGCAATTAAACAGGGTGTTGAAAAACTCTTTTATCCAGCCTGGTCAAAAAGGTTCCAGATGCCAGGCGTGCGAAGAATCCGCGAGGGTCGGCGTACTTAGACAGTACGGTGGAGTGATTCCGTTCGGAGCGGGAATAATTCCCGTACAAGTCGAGCGCAACTATCATAACCGCCTGCTTGGGGCAGGCTGGTGGCAGATGGGCCTTTTTCAACAGGCTGTAAGGATTTGAACCCACCCAAGGATCCCATTCTCGCGTCTATCCTGTCAGTCCTGATTCCTGGCCTGGGGCAATTCTACTGCCGGCAATGGGGCAGAGGCGCCCTCTTCCTTGTCGGGTCCATCCTCACGTTTGCCCTGATCCCTCCACTGGTCCTTCTCATCTGGATCTGGTGCGTTGTGGACGCCTACAGAATCGCCAAGGACCTGCAGGGCTATGGCCCGACCGGCGAGGGGCCCGTGATTGATATCGGAAGACTCCGTCTCCCCAGTATCGATATACGTCCGGCCTTGATCTACATAGGCATCCCGGTAGGCATCGTGGCCCTGCTCGCTATCATCTTCGTCTTTATCCTAGTCCGTTATGGTCTTTGGGATGATAGGTCCTCCAGCAAGAGATTGGAACCTCTCATCGCAAAGATCGAAGCCTATAAAGTCCAGACCAGTTCCTACCCGGACTCGCTGCAGGCCCTGATCGACCCGACTGATCCCATCGAGAAAAAACAGACCCTCGATCCATGGGGCAATCCATATATCTATCGCACGACACAAGGTGGTTTTGAGCTCCTCAGCTCGGGCCAGGACGGTAAGCCGGACACGAAGGACGACATTCGTTACTACCCATAGGTCCATCCTTAACTAGCCAATGTTAGCCTATGCTTTATCCGGGTTGATCGCGGCCTTTTTGGCCTGATAACTCTTGAAATTAACTTTTTAGGAAACAAAGAGAGGAAGCTTCATGAGCCTATTTGAGATCGCGGCCATTCTGTTAACCCTTGCCGCCCTGTTTAGCTATTTCAACGAGCGTTATGTGGGGATGCCCAGCACCATCGGGCTCATGTTTATCTCTCTTGTGATCTCGTTGGCCCTGATT
>JACZQL010000455.1 GCA_022545745.1 Deltaproteobacteria bacterium
GGTCACAGCCTCTTTCGATATCTTCAAAAGAAGTGGCGTAACTAAACCGCACATGGTCTACGGAACCAAAATCCTCTCCAGGGACAGCCACCACTTGAGCCTCTTCAAGCAGGAAGTCGGTCAGGTCAGATGCAGATGCTATCTTGGCCTTCTTTCCCTTCTTCCCAAATAGGGAACCGATGCAGGGAAAGACGTAAAAGGCCCCTTCAGGATTGAGACACTCCACCCCTTCCATGGCATTGAGACCCTCAACGATCCTGTCTCTCCTCCTCTGGAATTCACGAACCATCTCTCCCACCTCATCCTGAGGCCCCTTCAGTGCCTCTACGGACGCGGCCTGGGCAAAGGAAGTAGGATTGGACGTGCTCTGGCTCTGGATCTTGGCTGCAGTTGAGATCAGCGGGGCCGGCCCCAGTGCATAGCCGATCCTCCACCCGGTCATGGCGTAGGTCTTGGACAGGGAATTGATGATCACGGTCCGCTCGCGCAACTTGCCGTTGATGCCAACGATGTTTTGGAAACGAAAACCATCGTAAACGATCTTTTCATAGACATCATCAGAAATGATGAAACACTCGTGTGGTTCCAAGACCTGAGCCAGGGCCTCCAGTTCATCCCGGGAATAGGCAGCCCCCGTGGGGTTATTCGGGCTGTTGAGGATAAAGACACGAACGCGGGGCCCCAATGCCGCTTGCAATTCTTTGGGAGTTATGCGATAGCCGTTCTCTTTTTTTGTTTCGACAATTCGCGGGACCGCACCAGCCAACAGGGCCATATCCCGGTAACTGACCCAATAGGGAGCCGGGATGAGAACTTCATCACCTTCGTTGAGGATCGCTTGGAAGACATTGTAGAGGGAATGTTTGCCTCCACAACTGACTAAAATTTCGTCCATGTCGTACTGTAGCCCTTCATCCCGCTGGTATTTCTCTGCAATGATCTCCCGCAAGGGCTGGATACCTCTCACCTCAGTGTACTTGGTCATCCCCTTCTTCAGGGCCTGAACGGCGGCCTCCTTGATCCGGTCAGGGGTATCAAAATCTGGTTCCCCGGCGGCAAAGTTAATCACACCAATACCTTGAGCCCGCATGGCAGCTGCCTTAGCCGCCAGGGCCAGAGTAATGGACGGTTTGATACCCTTGGTCCTCTCACTAAGCTTCATCATCAACGGACAACCTTTCGCTTGAGCCTTCTGAGCACACCTTTGGGGACAAAGCCAGATACATCTCCGCCGAGACTAGCCACCTCCTTCACGAGACGTGAGCTGATGTAAAAATAGGATTCTCCAGTCATCATGAAAAAGGTCTCGAGATCTCGCTTGAGCCCGCGGTTCATCATCGCCATCTGAAATTCATATTCAAAGTCTGATACTGCCCGTAAACCTCGGATAATGACCTTGGCGCCAACTTTCTCAGCATAGTTCACCAGGAGATCATCGAAGCTGTCTACTGTGACGCGATTCCCAACCCCTTTAAAGACTTCCTGGATCATCTCCAGCCGCTCTTTCACGCTGAACTGAGAATTGTCTTTGTCCGAATTCGTGGCGATGGCAATGATCACGCGGTCGAAGATTGGAAGGGCTCGCTCCACAAGATCAATGTGACCGTTGGTAATTGGATCGAAAGAGCCAGGATAAACCGCTATGCTAGTTCGCGCCATGTTTTCCTCTTATTCTCTTGAGTTCTTGGGGACCATAACCAAAAAAAGAGAGGCAGGTTCCTCCATACCGACGTTGATCTTGAAGGACCATCGATCCATAACTCTCTTTCACTTCTTCTCTTGTACTATGCTCCACCACCAAGATCCCATCTTCCTCCAGGAGTTCCTCCTGTGCGAGGGACCTCAGGACACGCTCCACCCAGCCTTTGTCGTAAGGGGGATCCGCAAGGATAAGGTCAAACTTGTCTCCTCTCCCCGCCAACACATGAATGGCCCTGAGTACCGGAATTACCAAAATTCTAGCGCTTCGGGAGAATCCCAGGGCCTCGATATTTTTGCGGATCATCTTGCCCGCCTCCCGTGACACATCCACAAGACAAGCTTCCGCTGCACCGCGGCTCAGGGCCTCAAAGGTGAGGTTCCCTGTGCCCGCAAAGAGATCCAGGACCTTCCATCCTGAGAGATCATGGGGAAGAATATTGAAGAGGGCCTCCTTCACCCGATCGGCCGTGGGCCGGAGGGACTGACCTTTGAAGGATTTTACCCGACGCCCTTTTGCTGTTCCTCCGATGACTCGCATTTCCTATTCGCCCCGTGGAGTAACCTCTCGGTCGAGACCACTTAGCTCAGTCATGGATAATACTCCACGGGGTCGCCCCGTGGAGTAACCTCTCGGTCGAGACCACTTAGCTCAGTCATGGATAATACTCCACGGGGTCGCCCCGTGGAGTAACCTCTCGTTCGAGACCACTCATCTCAGTCATGGATAATACTCCACGGGGTTGCAGGGAGTCCGCATCATTCATCCCCCCGTTTACGCACAGGGTGTCATGTGGTACGGGGTGAAGCTTTAACCCTTGGGAGTGCTCGTGGGCGGCGAATCGGGTAGTCCCTTTTCCTGGTTTAATAGATAGTCCAGCCCTACCGTGCTCACGTCCCTGCGCAC
>JACZQL010000456.1 GCA_022545745.1 Deltaproteobacteria bacterium
CGGGCCCCGAGGATGTCCATCGGGCTGTCAGCGCGGCAAAAAAAGCATTCCCAAAATGGCGCTTGGTGCCTGCGCCAAAGCGAGGAGCAATCCTCCAGCGAGTGGGTGAACTCCTGCGCGAGCGCAAAGAGGAAATCGCTCGAACCATGACCCGAGAGATGGGAAAGATCCTTAAAGAAACTCGGGGAGACGTTCAGGAGGGGATCGACACCGCCTTCTATACAGCCGGTGAGGGACGAAGATTGTTCGGCGCGACGACTCCCTCTGAGCTGCCGGATAAATTCGCCATGTCCATCCGGGTTCCTGTTGGAGTCTGTGGCCTCATCACACCGTGGAACTTCCCCATGGCCATACCCACCTGGAAACTTTTTCCCGCGCTGCTCTGCGGCAATACCGTTGTGCTAAAGCCGGCGGAAGACACCCCCGCGACAGCCGTAAAACTCGATGAGATCCTTGAAGAGGCAGGGGTCCCTGCCGGTGTGGCCAACCTCGTGCACGGGACGGGAGAAGAGACAGGGGCCGCACTGGTGCGCCATAAGGACATCCAACTCATCTCATTTACTGGATCCGCTGCGGTGGGACGGGAGATCGCTGCCGCATGTGGTCAAGACCTCAAGAGAGTATCTTTGGAGTTGGGTGGCAAGAACGCTCAGATTGTAATGGAGGATGCAGACCTGGACCTAGCCTTGGAGGGGGCCCTCTGGGGGGCCTTTGGAACCACAGGACAGCGCTGCACGGCAACCAGTCGCCTCATCCTTCACCGAGACATTAAAGAAACACTGACCAAACGACTCACCACGCTAGCGACTAAGATAAAGATCGGCGACGGCCTAGACGAAAGTGTAGAGATGGGCCCCCTCATCAACGAGGCGGCGCGTCAAAAAGTCCACCGCTATGTACAGATTGGCAAGAAAGAAGGGGCAAGGCTTTTAACCGGAGGGGAGACCTATGAAAAAGGGAAGCAGGCGAATGGCTGTTTCTACCTCCCTACCGTGTTTGATCAGGTGACGCCAACCATGCGTATCGCTCAAGAGGAGATCTTTGGTCCGGTCATATCCCTCATCGAAGTCCAGGACTTCGATGAGGCCATCGAGGTCTTAAACGGGACCTCCTATGGCCTCTCCAGTTCCATCTACACCCGAGATATGGCGCGCGCCTTTCGTGCCATGAGAGACATTCAAGCGGGAATTACCTATGTCAACGGACCCACCATCGGGGCTGAAGTGCATCTGCCCTTTGGAGGTGTGAAAGATACGGGCAACGGTCACCGTGAGGCAGGGACCACCGTCTACGATATCTTCAGTGAGTGGAAGGCCGTCTATATCGATTACTCTGGAAAGCTACAGAAGGCTCAGATCGACAACGTGGACTGACCTCCATGGCAGACCAGAAGAAAAGCCGAAAAGAAATCGTCTTGATTGGCGCGGGTAAGATCGGCAAGTTGACCACTCGACTACTCAAGAAGAAATACCAGGTCAACGTTTATGACATTGACAAGGCGAAGGCTAAAGAGTGCGCCGGTCCCAAGGGCGCCCATGACCGGCTTGACATTAATCATGCAAGGGACCTGAGGCGTGCGCTAAAGGGCAAGGAGATGGTCATCTCCTGCTGCCCATACTTTTGCAACGAAAAAATCGCCCTCGCGGCGGCGGAGATGGAGGTCTCTTACTGCGATTTGTCAGAGGACGTTTCTTCGGGAAAGGCCATTGAACGGATAGCCAAGGGTGCCTCCAGAAGCCTCATTCCCCACTGCGGCCTAGCCCCAGGGGCCACCCAGATCATCGCCCATAACATGGTAGAGCGCTATCATCCCGTGACCAGCGTCTCCATCCGGGTCGGCGCCTTGCCGGAAAACCCCACCAACGCCCTGAAGTACAATCTCACCTGGAGCACCGATGGGCTCATCAACGAATACGGCAATCCATGCGAAGCAATCATCGACGGCAAACTTCGCACCGTGCAACCCCTCGAAGGCTACGAACGCGTGAGCATAGAGGCCGTGGAATACGAGGCCTTCAACACATCAGGGGGGTTAGGCACGTTGGCAAGAAGCCTTGAAGGCAAAGTGAAAGAGCTGAATTACAAAACCCTGCGCTACCTAGGACACCGAGACCTGATGAAGTTTCTCATGGTGGATCTCCAGTTGAACGAATACCGTGAGATCCTAAAGCATATCCTGGAGTCCGCGGTCCCAACCACCGAACAGGACCGGGTTGTGATGCTTATTTCCGTGGTGGGTAAAACCAACGGATCGCTGCGGCAGGATACCTATACCAAGGTTATTCCCCACGGCGAGGTGGACGGCATCCACTGGACGGCCATTCAGATTGCCACGGCTTCTTCGGTGGCAGCGGTTGTCGATTTATGCCTGCAAGGGAAAATACAAAAGACAGGGTTTGTGCGCCAGGAAGAGATTGATTTCGAGTCCTTTACGAACAGCGAATATGGCTCCATCTTTAAGTAACCTTGCAGGCCGCTGAAAAAGACTCATATGCCACCAGCCTGCCGTAAGCAGGCGTTTAGGATAGTTGCGCTTGATCGCTGCGGGAATCATTCACGCTCCAAGCGGAGTCGCTCCAACGTACCGCCTAAGTACGCCTCC
>JACZQL010000457.1 GCA_022545745.1 Deltaproteobacteria bacterium
GGCCTTTTTCGATCAAACTCCGTCACGACCGCGCCACCTATGACTGGACTGGATGCACCGATTCCGGGCTCCAGGGCTCGCTTGCAGGGCGAGCAGGACGCCGAGGGCGAAGATGATGGGCTTGGACTCCTGCTTGCGCATTGTCACGGCGGTTACGTGGAAGGTAGGCGCCTTATAGGCCTTACCCTTATAACCCGCCCACTCTGGGTGAAAAGGGAAACGGCCCTGGACCCCTGCCTCCTCGGATTCGGCCGTCTCGTAACGCCGGTCGCGGGGGTTGACGTAACCTTCGAGCACGACTTCACAATCGGCCAAGGCCAAGGCGTCCACCGTACGGGCCTTGACCAAGCGGACGGGAGAACCTTGTACGGCCCCAGCGATAGCAACCTCATCGCACCCATGGGGAAGCACAACATAGACGAACCCTGACCCCGCAAGGAGGGTACATGACGGAGGTACGCCGAAACACATAGTGATCGGCACGGGCTTGTCATCCCGGTAATACTTGGAGACCACCTGCCACATATGGGAACCGGGCGAAATCTGAAATGTACCAATGTTCCCCCAGCGGAAATTCATGCGGTTGTAACCCAGGTCTGTCCCGCCGCCGAAATACTCACCGGAGATCAGCCGGATGCCGGAACCGATGGTCAGTTCGGGTTCCAATTCGGTATGGCGAATCGGGACCATATAGTCGTTAACATCCTTCGGCTTTTCAATGACCACCTCCTGGCAAGGGGCCTTTTTTTGGTCCACTATCACAGGGGGAATCCCATGGGTTATGGCGTAGGCAAGCTTCCTAGTGCGCTCCCTATCGTCCTTCCAACCGAACAGTTTATTGATCACGTTTATATCGCCGAACAAGTTGGTGACCACCCGATGGTTGGGTTTACCCTTCACGTTGTTGAATAAAATCGGGCATCCTCCGTCCATCTGCTTTTGCAAACCGGTGATCTCCAGACTGGGATCAACTTCTTTGTCGGTCTCGATCAGATCACCCTCTGACCTCAGCCAATCCAGCATGCTTCGCAGGTCGATGACCTGCTTTGCGCCTGTAGTGACCTCTTTCATTGCCTTACTCATAACAATCCCCCAATGTGATAATTTGAGTTTATCTAAAATCGCCCAACCGAAGCTGGGTTTATAAAAACTAGACTAGATTTATTGAGATTTCAACCGATTCCGACTCCCCTAAGGCCTGGACCTTAGCTTGACATTTTTACTAGTGCCTGTTAGTTCAATGGGCGAGGAAAAAGTGAGGTTTTTCGCTTTAGTTCTGCCCTTTTGGTCAATCGGCTTTCCCCATAGATGGGCTCTTTTTATAAGCGGGCAGGGTATCAATTCCCTGCCCTTTTTTAATTAAAGCAGATGGCTCAGAGTGAAAATGGTCTCCTCTCCCCTTTCCGGGTCCTCGATCTGACCGACGAGTTCGGTTTTCTTTGCGGCAAGATCCTGGGGGACCTGGGAGCCGACGTGATTAAGATTGAGAGACCCGGAGGAGACCCCGCGAGAAATATCGGCCCTTTCCTACACGACCAGGTCCACCCTGAAAAGAGCCTTTACTGGTTTGCCTTCAACAACAACAAACGGGGCGTCACACTCAACTTGGAAAGCGACCGAGGCCGGAAGATCTTTGGGCAGTTGGTGGCCAAGGCCGATTTCGTTCTCGAGTCTTTCACTCCAGGCATCCTCGACGGGCTTGACCTCGGCTATGAAGCCTTAAGCCGCTTGAATCCCCGTCTGGTCCTGACCTCCATAACACCATTCGGTCAGACGGGCCCCTACAGCAGGTTTAACGCTTCGGATATCGAGGTCTTGGCCATGAGTGGTTGCATGTCACTTACCGGTGATCCATCCCGGGCTCCTTTGCGTGTCACCTTTCCCCAATCCTACCAATGGACGGGTTCCTACGCCGCCATGGGGACCATGATAGCTCATCACCAGCGACAACGTACCGGTGAGGGCCAGCACGTGGACGTATCAGCCCAGGCCTGCCTTCTCTGGGCGTTCTCCCATGCCCACACCTTCTGGGACTTAAATCGGCACCTGGAGAAAAGGGCTGGTTCTTTTATGACCGGCCGTAGCATTACGGGTGCAAAGATGCGGGTGTTCTGGCCCTGTAAGGACGGCTATCTCAACTTCATCATCTATGGCGGGGAGGCTGGAAGAAAAACGAACCAGGCCCTAGTGGACTGGATGGACAGCAAGGGAATGGCACTTGATTTCTTAAAGAAAAAGGATTGGAAGGTCTTCAACATTGCTGAGGTCACACAGGAAGAGATCGATCAAATGGAAGAACCCATTGGCCGCTTTTTCCAGGGAGTCACCAAAAAGGAGTTTCTGAAAGAAGTCATTAGTCGGGGAATGCTGGGCTACCCAGTGTCAACGGCAAGGGAAATACTAGAGGATCCCCAACTGAAAGCACGCGGGTTTTGGCAGACCGTTGACCATCCCGAACTGGGGACTTCCCTGCTTTACCCTGGAGCATTTGCTAAATTCTCCTCTGCCGAGTGTCCTCTTCGACGCCGCGCCCCCCTCATCGGTGAGCACAACGAAGAGGTCTACGTGAAGGAACTGGGCCTCAATCCGGCCGAGATGG
>JACZQL010000458.1 GCA_022545745.1 Deltaproteobacteria bacterium
AGTCGAGTGGCCTGTGAGACTCTGGTCAAGAGTGGGATTATGGTGATCGCTGGGGAGATCACGAGCAAGTCCAAAGTCAGCTATGCCGATGTGGCTCGTGAAGTGGTCCTGGATATCGGATACGACGACGTGGCCAAAGGCTTTGATGGCAACAAGTGTGCGACCCTTGTGGTCGTGGAGCCCCAGTCACAGGATATCTCCATTGGTGTGACTGAGGGTGAGGGGCTGAATAAAGAGCAGGGGGCAGGGGATCAGGGTATGATGTTCGGTTATGCCTGTGACGAGACCTCGGAGCTCATGCCGTTGCCGATCCAGATGGCTCATGGTCTGGTTCAATTTTTGGCCAAAATTCGAAAGGGTGGAGAGGCCCCATTCCTTCGACCCGACAGCAAGTCCCAGGTGACGATTGAATACCGTGATGGGAGACCTGAGCGGGTCAGTAGCGTCGTGATTTCCACACAGCATAGTCCGGAGGTCAAATACGACAAACTCAAGGAAACTGTCATTGATGGAGTGGTCAAGGCCGTTGTTCCTGCCCAGTATTTGGACAAGGACACCGTCTACCATGTGAATCCAACAGGCCGTTTCGAGATCGGTGGCCCTCAGGGGGACTGTGGTCTTACGGGTCGGAAGATCATTGTGGATACCTATGGTGGTATGGGACGTCACGGCGGCGGTGCCTTCTCTGGTAAGGATCCCTCCAAGGTGGATCGGAGCGCCGCCTATATGGCTCGGTATATTGCCAAGAACATTGTGGCCGCGAAATTGGCCCGAAGGTGCGAGGTCCAGATGGCCTACGTCATCGGAATCCCCGAGCCGGTTTCGGTGGCAGTGGAGACTTTCGATACCGGAGTCATTAGTGATGTAACCCTGGCGGAACTCGTACGCGAACTCTTTAATCTTAGCCCCAAAGGGATCATTGAAACGTTAGATCTCAGAAGGCCCATCTACCGGCCGACAGCAACCTATGGACACTTTGGCCGGTCCCCTGAAAACGGCATGTTTACCTGGGAGGAAACGGATCGTGCCAACGATCTGATCAAGGCTGCAGAAAAGCGCTAAGCGAGGTCCCGGTAGGCGGGGAGAAGATGCAGGCATGGGAAAGAAGAATTTTCATATTCGGGACATTCGATTAGCGGAGCAAGGAAGAAAGCGGATCCTCTGGGCGGATCAAGAGATGCCCGTCCTGAGGCGGGTGCGCAGCCGCTTTCAAAGCGAAAGGCCGCTACGAGGGCTCCGATTTTCCGCTTGCCTCCACGTGACCGCAGAGACCGCAAACCTGGTTCGCGCGCTGAAGGCCGGAGGGGCCCAAGTTGTCCTCTGCGCCTCCAATCCGCTTTCCACCCAAGACGACGTAGCTGCCGCCCTGGTCAAGTATGACAAGATTCCTGTCTTTGCCGTCAGAGCGGAGGATCGACGGACCTACTATCAACACCTCCATGCTGCCCTGGATCATGCCCCAGTCGTCACTATGGATGATGGTGCGGATCTCGTCTCCATGCTCCATAAAGAATACGTGAAACTCGCCTCTCAAATGGTGGCGAGCATGGAGGAGACCACAACCGGGGTCATTCGGCTTCGCGCGTTGGCTGCGAATGGAATTCTCAAGATTCCCGTCATCGCCGTCAACGATGCCGCGACGAAGCAACTATTTGATAACCGATACGGGACAGGGCAGTCAACCATCGATGGCATTATCCGGGCCACGGATATTTTGAAAGCAGGGAAAAAATTCGTGGTGGCCGGCTACGGCTGGTGCGGGAGGGGATTTGCCTCCCGGGCTAGAGGGATGGGGGCTCAGGTCATCGTGACTGAGGTGGATCCGATCCGAGCCCTAGAGGCTGCCATGGACGGATTTGAAGTGAAGACGATGAAAGAGGCCGCCAAAGTGGGTGACGTATTTGTCACGTTGACCGGTGACATGCATGTTATTGGCAAGGAGCACATGCGGCTCATGAAGAATGGGGCCATCATGTGCAACTCGGGCCACTTCGACATCGAGATTGACCTCAAGAGCCTCCGGCAGATGGCAACGAAGTGCCAAAAGGGCGTGAGGACCCACGTGGACGCTTACACCATGCCAGGGGGTAAAACGCTCTACCTATTGGGAGAAGGCAGGTTGGTGAATCTCGCGGCCGCGGAAGGACACCCAGCATCGGTCATGGATATGAGCTTTGCGACTCAAGCCCTGGCCTCTGAGTGGGCGGTGAAGAACCGAAAGAAGCTCAAGCCTCAGGTTTATGATGTTCCAAAGGCGGTGGAGGACTGGGTGGCGCGATTGAAGCTGACCAGTATGGGAATCCACGTCGACAGGCTCTCCGAGAAACAAAAGGAATACCTCTCTTCCTGGAACGTCGGGACTTAGATTTTTACCGAAGCTAAGTTTTTCGCGCCAAGACTCCGCCAGAGGACGGATCAGCCTTTGGCTGAGCCAAGCCCGCAAAGAGTTTTAACCGCAGATTTTCGCCGATTCTCGCAGATAAGGATTCCGACATTTCACCGCAGAGACGCAGAGTACGCTGAGGAAATTCCTTTTGCCCAATCGGGAGACGACGATTGGGCAAAAACTTATGGCCCTAATTTGAGGAATGTTTTTG
>JACZQL010000459.1 GCA_022545745.1 Deltaproteobacteria bacterium
GTGGACTTGGAGGTTGCGGGGTCGAATCGGCGCTATCTTGACTCGGCATCGGAGCTGACCGACCGCTGAGCGAAGCAAGACGGCGTCTCCGTTTCGCAGATCGAGGCGTTTGGCGTCCGCTTCGCTCATCAAGACGTCATCGCGGGATGCCCCGGTCAGCGGATCCTTGCTCTCCCAGACCATGCTGTTGAACTGCTTTCCTCGCCGTGTACTTAGCAGAAACCAGCCCTCAGGGAAATCACTCTGTGGTGGTTTCAACGGGCTGAAATGGGCCTTACGTGCGACAGTCTTGAAATCACCGTCGCGGCATAGGATTCGCCCTCCCCACTGTACCGCATCGCCCTGGCTGTTAAATTCTTGAATTCCATTGTAAAACGGCACGGCGGTAGCGATTTCTTTTCGAATGGCTTGAGCGTCATCGAAGTGGATCAGATGGCGTCGGTCCGGATAGACCTCCTCCGCTAGATCCATTAAGATTTCCCACTCGGCCTTGCTTTCACCGATGCGCCTGCCTGGAATCTCCGGGCTGAAAATAATGTATCGCTCTGTGCTGGTCTCCGTTCCACCTCCCCTTTGCTCATAACGGGTCTGCGCCGGAAGTAGAATGACTTGGTCAGCCGGATCCACAAACATCTGGGGTGCAAGTACAATGTCTTGGTGAACTCGAAGAGGGATCTTTCTCAAGGCCTCATGGACATACTGTGGTTCCGGTAAGGTTTCCAGGAAGTTTCCGCCCACTGCGTAGAGGAGATCGATTGCACCTTCATGAGCTGCCTCGATCATTTCCACGGCCGATAGTCCTTTTGAGGAAGGGACCTCGAACCCCCACATGGAGGTGAATTTTTCCACCGACACCGGACTGACTGGATCTCCGCCTGGAAAGGTTGTCGGTACACAACCCACCTCGGCTCCGCCCTGCACGCCGCTATGGCCCCGTATAGGCATCAGACCGCATCCCTCCCGCCCAATCATCCCCCGTGCCAGGGCTAGGTTGACGATCGCCCTTACATTTTCAATACCAAAGATATGCTGGGTAATGCCCATGCTCCAGATAAAGACCGCCGATTTGGCCTTGGCGTACATCGCGGCGAATCGGTGCATTTGGACCCGTGAGGCCCCGGAGTACTTTTCCAGGAGATCCCAGGATTGTCCTTCCAGTTCGTCCTTTAATAGATCAAAGCCCAAGGTGTGATCTTGAACGAACTTCTCGTCGATACCGTTTTGTTCCATCAGCGCCTTAAGGACCCCATTGATAAAGGCGATATCCCCTCCCGTGTGAATCGGAAAGAACTCATCGGTCAACTTGGTCCCAAACAGGGCACTTTCCAACACGGAAGGTACCCAGTAGCGCTCCAATCCAGGCTCGCGCAGGGGGTTGATCACGGCGACCTTTGTCCCTTTCTGCTTTGCGTAATAAAGGTATTTTGTGGTGACGGGTTGATTGTTAGGAACGTCACTGCCAAGGAAGACAAGAAGATCGCTCCCTATCCAGTCTTTGTAGGAGCAGGTCGAGGCCGCAACGCCTAGAGTTTGTTTTAACGCAACGGTACTGGGCGCATGACAGAGTCGCGCGGAATTATCGACGTTGTTCGTGCCTAGGAAGCGGGCTACCTTCTGGGCCACGTAGTAGACCTCGTTGGTGATTCCGCGAGAGGTCAGGTAGAAGGCGAGTCTCTGGGGGTCCGTTTCCCTTATGCGTGCGGCAATCACCTGGAGGGCCTCATGCCAACTGATGCGTTGGAAACCTGCCTCACCACGATTCCGAATCATGGGATAGGGTAGTCTCCCTAGGGCCCTTAACTCAGCACCGCTATTCTCCTTCAGTTTCTCCACGTTCTCTAGCACCCCCGTGTCCAGAGCGGACATGGTATTGAGGCGCAGGAGATTGAGACGAACGCTGCAGAGATGGATTCCCTCGATAGTAAAATCTCGCATCCCAGTGGTTCCAAGGGCGCATCCATCACAAACGCCTTTCCGTAAGATGCGCCAGGCAAAGGGAAGCTGGTCACGGTTATCCCAAATGGTCTTGGCGATCTCGAAGTAGGGATTGGGTTTTACCTGCCCAAGCCCATTGGGCATGTAACCGGCCCATAAAAGTGGATTCCACAGATGGGGCACCTTATGCGTTCCTCATTCGGCGGTGCTCTGAATTCGAGGTTAACATTCTCAATGATATTTTAGATTTCAGAATTTAGATTTTGGATTCAGTTTGTTGTTTCGGGTTTCGGAATTCGTATTTCGAATTTCAGCTTGTCGATGTAAAGTCACTCTCCCAGTAACTCCTCAAGCGACCCATGGCCTCATCTGGAAGTCCACCGGCCCCAGAGCAAGATACGGCCTGTTCAACATGATCGAGCTCGGAGAACCCAACCAATACCGTTGAGACCTCGGGTTTGGTCAAGGCGAAACGAATGGCCGCCTGGGGGAAAGTGTTAATATCCCTGCTGACTAGCCATTTGAGTTTTTGTGCCCTTTGGAGGTGCTCATCCGTTTCATGAGCGGCCGTCAGAATTCGCTCAATTAACTGCTGTGGAACCGGAATCTCCTGAGATGCTTCATCCTTATGTTTTTCCACAAGATATGCTAACTCCTC
>JACZQL010000026.1 GCA_022545745.1 Deltaproteobacteria bacterium
TTCAACTATTATCGGAAGGTGGCCCTGGATGGAGATTGGGAGGTTGGCCCTGAACAGTTTATACTCACTCGTCACATTTATGTTGATGAAACAGATGAAAAGGCCCGTCAGTTGGCTGAACCTGCTCTGCGCTACTTTTTTAGCCTGCTGAATCGTGGTTTCAACCAGGGCTCAAGCCAAGAAGCCGACGCGAGGCAACAGATTAAGGCAGCGCTCTACACCGATCGCTCCTTCAGCTATTTCCGCGAGGGCAATCGCGAGCGTATCGACTTCTCGAAACTCAGCTGGGAAGGGCTCGACGAGGCGGGGTTTGTGATTGCGGGTAATCCTGACACCGTGGCACGAAAACTCAACGGACAGATGGGTCAAGTGGGGGCCGATCATTTTATGGGAATGTTTCATATCGGCAACCTAAGTCACCGTAAGGTCCTGGCCTCTCTGGATCTCTTCAAAAATGAGGTGATGCCTCAGTTGGAACACAGTGAAAGCGGCGTTACCGACCATCGCCCGTAAAATCCAAAATTACACGACTAAGGCCGTCAAATCTGTTCTGGCAAACCATTGCGCCCTATGAGAATAGCCTATTTTGATCTGATTTCGGGTTTGAGTGGAGACATGACCGTGGGTGCCCTGCTTCACCTGGGTCTTCCTCGGCAAAAACTGGCTCAGGAGCTGGGCAAGCTACGGGGTGTGAAATATCGCCTTCAGGTCAGTAAGAAGCTTGTCCATGGGATTCAAGCGACGCGCTTTCGGGTCAGGGTCGAAGAAATAGGTCATGAGCGGAGCTGGAGGCAGATCCAACAGCTGATCAAAGGGAGCTCCCTCAAATCCGAGGTTAAGGAGCGCGGGCTGGATATCTTTGCCAAGCTGGCAGAGGTGGAGGGAAAGATCCACGGAGTCCAACCTGAAAAAGTCCATTTTCATGAAGTGGGTGCCGTTGATTCAATCGTAGATATTATGGCCGCCGCCATAGGTATCCATTACCTGAAGATCGATTCCTTTGTGTTCTCTCGTATTCCGCTTGGCCGAGGTCTGATTCGCTCAAGACATGGCCCGTTACCCTTACCGGCGCCCGCCACACTCGAACTTTTGAAAGGGCTGCCAGTTCAATGGACCCATCTCGATGGCGAAACCATTACCCCAACAGGTGCCGCGATCGTTCGCGCCCTGGCCTCTCATGTTGGGGAAATACCGCAGATGACCATCGAAAAGATCGGTTATGGGGCTGGAGAAAGAGAGTTCCCAGACCGACCGAACCTGGTACGGGTTCTCTTGGGTGAAAAATCTCCCACCTGGGGCCAAGACGAGATGCTGGTCATGGAGACAAACATCGATGACATGAACCCTGAGATCTACGACTATCTCTTGGATCGTCTGTTTGCGAACGGGGCCCGTGACGTCTCTCTCTCGCCGATCCAGATGAAGAAGAACCGGCCCGGTATCCTGCTGCGGATCATCGCCGAACCCTCCACCAAGGACAAACTTGCGGAAATTGTATTTAAAGAGACCTCCACCATAGGGCTCCGTTATTACCCAGTAGGGCGGGTGATGCTAAAGCGGTCCTCCCAACGCGTCAAAACTAAGTATGGGGCCATCAGCGTCAAGATTGTTGAAGTGCCTGGAGAAGGGAAAAGGGCGACCCCTGAATATGAGGAGATAAAAAAGCTTGCCGAAAGGAAACGAGTCCCCTTGAAGGTGCTCTATGATGAGGTCCTCAAAGTTTTCAAGGGACGATAAACTTGTGTTAGGAAGGGTACTCCCCCTTCAAGAACGGGTCCAAAAGGTTAAGATGGATTTTCTCCTGGAAGAGTGTCGAGAGAAATGATGGTCTGATTCCTACACCGGCGCCCTGAAGTTGCGTGGTTGTCAGGTGGGGAATCTTTCCCAGGCACGGGATGGAGGTCAGTGCTTGCAGCGATCTGGCGTTGGTCTTTGTGGCAGGAGAGGGATGGCTCTCGAGATCATTGAGGATATATCCCACCACCTCTATTCCAATACGCGAAGCATGCGCTAACGTGAGCAGGGTATGATTGATGGCCCCAAGGCGATTTGCAACCACCACAATTACCGGAAGGTTTAACCGACGCACCAGATCCGCATAGGTGAAACGCGACTGGAGGGGGACCAAAAGCCCCCCGGCTCCTTCCACGAGAGTCAGGTCGTTTGAGCCGCTCATCTCACTGTATATCTGGCTGAGCAGGGAGAAATGGATTTCAATACCAGCTTCCTCTGCGGCCACACTGGGAGCCAGGGGGGACGACAAGCGATAGGGGCAGATTCGATGCAGGGGTTCCTCGCTTCCTGAGGCCTCTTTCAGATAAAAGGCGTCTTGAGGGAAAAGTTCCCCCTCTCTGTCCTGGCAACCCGTTTCCACGGGTTTCATGACACCGATCTTATAACCCAACTCTCGCAAGGCGCTGGCCAGCCCGCAGGCGACGAGGGTTTTGCCTACGCCCGTGTCTGTTCCAGTAATAAAGAGTCCTTTTCCCATTAACCCTCGGTAACGAGCCGGATGGATTCGTAGACCACGTCGAGAAGCGTTTTCATCTCGCCTTCGGTGATGCTCAGTGGAGGCATTAATATGATGACGTCTCCCAAGGGACGTACAATGACACCTCTCTTCCTCGCCTCGAGGATGACACGGTGAGCCGTTCGCGACTCTGCTGGATATTCCTTCAAGGTCTCCTTTTCCGCCACCAGTTGGATGCCCACCATGAAACCCCATTGACGAATATCACCCACATGGGGCAAGGGGAGAAATTCTTGTTCCAGCCTGCTCTTGAGAATTTGGATCTTGGGCTGCATCTTCTCCAAGATCCTCTCACTTTGGAAGAGCTCCAGGCTGGCCAGTGCCACGGCGCATCCCAGTGGATTACCTGTATAGGTATGCCCATGAAAGAAACTCTTGAATTCTCCGTACTCGCCAAGAAACGTAGAAAATATCTCCTCCGTGACGAGAGTCGCTGCTAAAGGTAGATAGCCGCTTGTCAATCCCTTCGCCAGACATAGGAGATCCGGGCTCACGCCTTCATGCTCACAGGCGAACATCCGACCGGTGCGGCCAAAACCCGTGGCCACCTCGTCGACAATCAGAATGACCCCGTTTCTGCGGCAGATGTCACTCAAGGATTTTACATAGCCCGACGGTTGCGACCACATTCCCGCGGCGCCCTGCATTAGAGGTTCCATGATCAGGGCCGCAAGGTTGTTTTTCTCCTTAAAGATTTGCTCCTCGGCTTCCTCAAGGGCGGCCTTCAAGGCCTTCTCGGCGTTCATCTTGTGGTAGTAGCGAAAGATATGAGGGGGATTTAAGCGCAGGGTGGAAAAGAGCAGCGGGCGGAAAAAGCGGTGGAAGGTATCGGAGTATCCGAGGCTAACGGCACCCAAGGTGTCCCCATGATAGGCTTCTGCGAGGGTAGCGAGCCGAGTGCGGTTCTTTTCCCCTTTGAGTTGCCAGTATTGGCAGGCAATCTTGAGGGCGGCTTCAACGGCAGTAGCACCGTCGTCTGAGTAAAAAACGCGTCGTAACCCTGGCGGGGCAATCTTGATTAACTTTTCGGCGAGCCTAATCCCGGGGATGTGAGTGAGACCAAGGAAAGTAGAGTGGGCGATGGAGTCGAGCTGAGTTTTTACGGCCTCATCGAGTTCCTGCCTACGGTGACCATGGAGATTACACCAGAGGGAGGAGACCCCGTCAATGTATTTTTTGCCCTGGATGTCTACGAGGATGCACCCCTGTCCATTTGCGATAATGCAAGGTTCCTCCTCGATCCATTCCTGCATCTGGGTAAATGGGTGCCATAGATAGGTGTGGTCCAGCCTTTTTAGCTCATCATAGTCTGGGCTCATTTTCTTCCTTGACCTCTTTAAAGGCCTGGATTGCTTGTTTGAGATGCTCATCGGTATGGGTGGCCATGGGAGTAACGCGCAGACGCGCCGACCCCGGTTGAACCGTAGGCGGACGGATCCCTTGGGCATAGACTCCCTTTGCGAGCAAACACTCTGAAAAGCTCATGCAGTCCCCAGCGTCGCCAATCATCAAGGGAAGGATCTGGCTGCTGCTCTTTCCCAGGGAAAAGCCGAGATCCTTGAGTTCGTTCCTGAGGTATTGGCTGTTGCGCCAGAGGGTGAAGCGCCTCTCAGGCTCTTTCTCCAAAAGATCAATGGCCGCGATCGCTATTGCCATCATGACCGGTGGGGGAGCCGTGGTAAAAATGAAACTGCGGCAACGGTTGATCAGCAACTCCCGCAGGTTTCGTTTCCCTGCCACATAGGCCCCAAACCCGCCCAATGCTTTTCCTAAGGTTCCCATCTGGACCAGCACTCTTTCCCTTAACCCCATTTCTGCCACGATCCCTGCCCCGTTGGGACCAAACACCCCAGTGGCATGTGCTTCATCGACCATGATCATGGCCCCGTGACGTTCCGCCAGATCCACGATCTCTTCCATGGGCGCAATGTCTCCATCCATGCTAAAGACTGTCTCCGTAACGATCAACTTCCTGGCCTTTTGAGGCGCGTTCTTAAGGGCAGCCTCAAGGTGGGTTAAATTGCAATGGGGATAAACCACAACCTTTGCCCGCGAAAGACGGCAACCGTCTATGAGGCTCGCATGATTTAAGGCATCACTAAAAAGCACATCCCCCTCACCTACCAGGGTTGAAAGGATGCCAACGTTTGCCTGGAAACCCGAATTGAAGACCAGGGCCGATTCGGTCCCTTTGAGTCTGGCAATGCTTTCCTCCAACTCCAGATGGAGGGTCATGTTTCCTGAAATCAGCCGGGAGGCCCCGGAGCCGCAGCCGTACCGTTCCAAGGCCTCTTTAGCCGCCGTTTCCAGCTCGGGATGATTGGCCAGGCCCAGGTAATTATTGGAGGAAAAGTTCAAGACCTCTCGACCGTCGAGAAGGATGGTGGGCCCTTGCTCTCCGTCCACCTGACGCAGTTGTCGGTACAGGCCTCGGCGCTCTATCTCAGCCAGCTCTGTCGCAATGAAATCTGCAGGCATCTTTTTCACTTATTATAGCCAGATGGGATTATCAACGGTGCTAATTACTCGTCTGGTTGAAAGCAGGTTAAAAGAAAGGGGCGGGCGGTAACCCCTGAGCCTGGATCAAAGGGAGTCAGGATTATGGGTCCATTACTGAAAAACCCTGTGAAATTGTGTAACAGGATATTGATTTTTCCTCGGAAATGGAGTGCGATAGGGATGTTTCCTTACATTGGGACGGAGATAAGCAATGTGGTTCCTTCCTGGGTGCCGTTCTGAACATCAATCCTGCCTCCGTGTTGGGCCACGATCTGTTGAGCCACATAAAGTCCCACCGTATTGATTTCCTCTCCGCCTCTGCGTAGCTTTTTTCGTCTGTCAAAAAGGAAAGGGAGCTCCTCCGCCGAAAAGGGGGCCCCGCTGCTCCTGACGCCTACGACAATTTGTTTACCATGACCTAGCAGTCCTATGGTGACCTTGCTTCCCAAAGGAGAAAAGTCGATGGCATTGCTGATGAGGATTCCAATGGCGCGCTCCATCTGGACCCCGTCCAAGAAAACGGTTGGGAGATCGTTCGCTATCTCTTGCACAATCGTAATCTTCTTAACGTTGGCCTCCCGCTCTCGTTCTTTCACGGCCTGGTCCACGATTCGTGCCATTTGCATGGGTGCCTTTTGGACTTCAAATTTACCCGCTTCCATGTCTGCAGCTTCGCCGTGGTTGGTCACAAGATCGTAGAGACGCCTGGCCAAGACCTCAACCCGTTTGATGGAGAGAAGCTGATGGGCTTCTGCCTGATCTGTACCGATGGTCAATGCCATCTCGAGGTAGCCGAGCATCGCGGCTAAGGGGGTCTTTAAATTCCCTGTAATCGTGCTGAGGATCTCATCGGTGGACGCCTGTGATGGTTGAGCCGGAGGGGGAGCAGACGTTTTAGGCCCTGGCGCATCTTGTTTTGAGTTCAGGCAGAATCCTATCAAGGCGGTGGTTTCTCCTGCCTCATCGAGGAGCTGGGTCATCTTGGTCTTGATCGTGGAATCAGAGCCATCTTTTTTTTTCAGTATCACATTCCCCTGCCACCGTTTATGTGGGAAAGGATCGGAGACTTCTGTCCAAGAGGATTCATTGGTTTGAAAAGATGAGAGCACCCGATCAATGGGCTCACCCACGAGCTCTTCACCTGCATAACCGAGGAGGTCTTCCAGCTCAGGGTTCGTGAAAACAATTCGGCCTTCCTGGTTGGCGACAAATATTCCCTCTGGGGATTCCAACAAGGCCGCTGCGAGCCACCGCTTTTCATCCTGGTAGTACTGGTTTTCTGCTCTCAGCTTTTTCCACTCAACGTTCCGGGTGATAGCCTGCGGGATCTCGTCTACATGTGAGAGACCGGGCTGTTTGACAACGTAGTCCCATGCCCCTTTCTTCAGGGCCTCATCCACGGCAGTGAGCCGTTCCAGTGAAGCCAAGACGATAACCACCGTGTCAGGATAAACCTTGTGAATCTGTTGAACAGACTCGATCCCCTTCGGATTGAGGTCTAAATCGACCATTACGCTGGCCTCGTGATCGGCCTCCAGCCGTGCCAGGCAGGCGGGGAGATCGTGTACCGCGGTGATGGACACACCTTTAGCTACGAGCCCCTCCTGGATGACTCGGGAGGATCCCTTACCATCTTCGAATTGGACAACTCTCATGACTCTGTTGATCTTAACCGGATAACTCTGTGGTTATGTCGCTCCACTCCGGCCTGGCGACGGTCCACTTGAGTGTCTGTGCCCGGGCCAGAAATCGGTCTTTGTCTCTGCGAAATTCGAGGACTCCATCCATGATGTACTTGATGTTGTTCAGGCTCTGGTCATCCAAGGTCCCCTCCTCCACGACAAAGATCGTTGAAACCCCGGCAAAGTGCCCGGAGCGCGCCATAAAGGCAATGAAGCGCTGGACATAAGGAAGGTCAAAGTTGAGGAACAAGCTGGATATGGAATCAATCACCCTTCTCCCGGCACCCACCTGTTGATCCGTCTGACCAACCGCAGCTCCCGCTTCAGATATCAGCGTGGAGAGATCTGAAAGATCGAGGGGGCCCCTTATGGCGAACCTCTCTGAGGATTTGACTTTTCCACCACAGGAATAAACATCCACAAAACACATTCGGTTTTGTGATTCATGGGTCGCGAGGTTCGGACTGTTCTTTACGAGTTCCTTGCGTACGAACGAAGGATCGTCATCCAGGCAAATGAATATTCCATTTTCCCCCTTCTCAAGCCCCTGGCCGAGAAACAGGCGGGAGAACCTGGATTTTCCGCACCCTAATCCGCCGGTCACGAGGATATTGGACCCCTGGGGTACGGCGCCCAGAAAGGGAAATGCAAAATAATCTCCCCCTGGGGTTATGGAGGTTAAGGGGGTACCCCGCTCGAGAACCACGAACTCTTCCCGAGCTGCAGGGGTTTGCTCTCTGATGACCTCTCGGATGACAGTTGGTTGTGGAGCTGTTGGCTGAGGAGCCGTTGGTTGTGGAGGAGCCTCCGTGAAAATGGTGGGTTGCTCCACGACGGGTGGTGATTGTTGGGGTGCCGGCTTTGGTGGTTCCTCGAGCGGTGGCGGTGGCTGGAATGTAGATGTCGGCGGTTCCGCTGGTGGAGGCAGTGGCTCAAATACCGGCCTTGGCTGTTCAAAGACAGGTGACGGTTGGAAGGTCGATTGTGGTTGCTGTGGCGGTGGAACCGGCGGCTCGAATGCCTGCATTGGCTGGTCCACCTTATTCGCAGCCCGACGTTCTATTAGGCTCTTTACCTTGGCCTTGAGGACCTTCAGTGGGAAGGGCTTTGTCAGGTAATCATCTGCCCCAACGTTATACCCTTTAATCTTCTCGTCATCTGTGGAAAGGGCCGTGAGCATAATAATCGGCGTCAAAGCGAACTGGGGCAACTCACGGAGACTTCGGCAGACCTCGTAACCATCCACCTCCGGCATCATCACGTCGAGGATAATCAGATCCGGAGCCTGCTGGGGAATCATGGCCAAGGCATCCTTGCCGTTGTAGGCGCAATGGACCTCGTACCCCTCCGTTCCCAAGGCCATCTGGTAAAGTTCACAGAAGTGCTGGTCATCCTCAGCGATAAATATTTTTTTCGCACCAGGCATATTCTTTCCTCAAATGATCTGCTTCAGTGTGATCCCTTTCTCTTTGTGGATATTGAATTGATGCTCTACGAGATCGATGGCCGTCCCGCGCATCTTGCGGACTAAAAGGGTTCGGCTGAGGCGCTCCCGTATTCGGCAGACGCTTAACTCAACAACGCCAGCGACCATGTACTGTTCGACGCCAAGTCCGCCTGAGTGTCCCGCAGAATTGTAGGAGGTCAGTAGGTTCGTTGTCCCCATATGATCTTGGAGGGCATGAACTAAGGTACGCACATGTTCTTGGGTAGCAGAGGCGGAGTCAGAGGAGCTAATCAAGGGACCCACAGGGTCGATTACAACCCGTGAGGCCTCCATCCTTTTCACATAACTGGCCAAGTCTCCAACCGTCTTTGCTACATCGATGCCTCCACCTCTAGCTGCCCCTGCACGACCGGTGAAATAGGGTGAAGCATCCAGAATCAAGAGTCGCTTCTCTTCCATGAATTTCAAAAGGTTCCAACCAAGGGATGCGGCCTCTTCTACGATGTCTGCTGGTCTCTCATCCACGGCGACATAGACGGCCTTTTCTCCGTTCATTAGGCCGTTGAGCACGAACTGGACGCAGAAAATACTTTTCCCCGTGCCAGGCTCTCCGGTGACTAGATAGGATTTGTATGGAGGGAACCCTCCTCCAATCAGAGGATCAAGGCCAGGGATACCCGTGGAGACCCGTTTTTTCTCCATTTATTAATAAGTTACCAAAATCACGCCCCCGTTGCAAAGTTTATGTTGCAACGGCTCGCCGGTGAGGCTAATATCACCGATCGTGCCGTTTCCGCTAAGAAAAAATATCGCCGCCATAGCGGGTTACATCCCCGGTGAACAGCCGCAAGATGG
>JACZQL010000460.1 GCA_022545745.1 Deltaproteobacteria bacterium
AAGGCCATCCGAGAGGTGGAGGACTACCTCTTTCCAAAGATGGGGCTCTCCCATCGGGAGAAGAGTCTCTATTACCACCTTCTATTACATACCCGGTTTGCCAGTAAGGATACCGATCTTTTCGCTTTACCGCAGCTGAGCAGCGCCCTCGGCATTGCCGAGCGGAGCATCCGAGAGGCACTGCGCATACTCGACGACAAGGGGTGTATCCGCATTGAGGAAATTTCGCGCCGAGGTCACCTGGTCCATGCGTTTCTTCCGGCCGAGATTGTAGGACTCATTCCAGGGTCAGAAACAACCCAACCCATCGACCTCGAGTCCAACAATCTCTATCCCAAACCACCCAGTCCAGAGCCACCCATTTGGGGCGTGGTGGGAAAAATCAAGAAAGCCATTCATCGCCATTCGGAGCAACCCAATTCGGAACAAACCAACCTTGGGGCACTTTTTGCACATGAAGCAGGCCACTGCTTCTACTGCCTAAAGAAGCTTCCTCAAGGCACTTATGACTCCAACGGCGATACGGAAAATCAGGTGGAGGCGTGCGAGGAGTGTAATGCCCAAAAACAGACGACCTCAAGTGAGGACCATCTACGACAGCTTTACCGAAGGGGTTTCCTGTCCGCCACTGAATTGGAAGAACGCTTGCAAGCACTAGGCCAGCTTCAAACCGCCAAAGGCCGGTCTTAGAGCAACGTTGCTTTTTAACCAAGGCTCCCCACACGGCCGAAGGTTTCTCCTCACTTTTAACCTACCCAATCTCACTTCACATCTTTTTCCCATAGGGTGAACCCCGTACCACAGGCCTACGGCCATTCGACATGGAGCTCAGTGTTCGACTAAGACCCACTCGAAGTCCGGCCGAGCCGTGACCGTGGAGGGTTTCCCATGTTATAGGGAGCCCGGAACATTCTTTCCCACGCTGACGCAGGGGCTTTCTGTCGTAAGACATCGAGGCTCTCGACAGGTGGTACGGGGTGAACTAAGCCGGTCTCTTGATTCGGTTTTGGTTGCTTTACCAGAACAAGTCCGATAAATTCTTTCAAGGTCAGAGATCTTATTTAAGGAGGCAAGATGAGAGGGTTTTTGGTGCTGGTTTTCCTCGCCATTGTTGCAGCGGTCTTTTTGTTCAGTCACGCCATTTCCCTTTACACCGATTTATTATGGTTCCAGGCGGTCGGCTTTAGCCAAATTTTCACCAAGACAATAGCCATCAAGGCTGCCCTGGGCACAGTCTTTGGCGGCCTCTTTTTTCTACTTTTGTACGTTAACCTCAAGATGGCTGCCCGGCTTCCCAGCGAAGATTGGCTTCTGCATATCCAAGGGGGCTTGGATCTGCCCAGCCCGGAAGTCATCGACCCACTGATCCGACGGTTGCTGCTGCCGGTGACAATCCTGATGGGGTTTCTCGCGGCGCCCCAGGCAGCCGCTCAGTGGAAAACCGCCCTACTCTTTTTCAACTCAGTCTCTTTTGGAATCGAGGATCCCCTATTCGGTTATGACGTCGGCTTTTTTGTCTTCTTGCTGCCAGCCTTTAAATCCCTCTACAACTGGTTTCTAGTGACGTTGGCGTTGATCTCCATTGCCAGCGCCTATCTTTATTTTCTTTATCGGGCCATTCACTACTCAGGGCAGGGTCTGTCCCTCGCCCACCATGCAAGAACCCACTTATTTGTTCTCGTTGCCTCTCTGCTCGTAGTCCAAGCAGGAGGCTACCTGTTGGACGCTCTCGAATTGCTTTTCTCTCCCAGGGGAGCCGCCTATGGGGCGAGCTATACGGACATCTATGCCAATCTACCGGCTCTGCGTATTTTGACGATCCTTTCATTGGTGGCCGCCGGGCTCACCCTCTTTCAAATCTATCGCCCTGGAGTCAGGTATCTGTTCGGCGGTCTGGGGGCTTTGCTTTTGGTGCATGTTTTGGGCCTCTACGGATACCCATCATTCCTTCAGCACTTTCGGGTGGCCCCCAATGAGATCGTTCTGGAGACCCCTTATATCCAACGCAACATCCACTTCACCCGCCTAGGTTATGGGATCGATAAGGTTGAGGGGCAGGACTTCCCTGCCGACGATAAGCTCAGCGCCGAAGATTTACGCCGTAACGATGCCACCGTGAAGAACATTCGCGTTTGGGATCACCGCCCTCTTTTAGCCACATACGCCCAGCTTCAGCAGCTGCGCACCTACTATGCATTCGTCAATGTGGACAATGACCGTTACCTGATCGATGGCAACTATCGCCAGGTAATGATTTCAGCACGAGAGCTCTCCCACGAAGAGCTTCCCAGCCGGATCTGGATCAACGAACACCTGATCTATACCCACGGTTACGGTGTAGTCTTCGGTCCAGTCAATCAGGTGACCCCCGAAGGTCTCCCGGAGTTTTTCATCAAGGATATCCCCCCCGTCTTTGATGGTCCGATCCGGGTGACCCGGCCAGAAATTTACTATGGGGAGCTGGCTAACGACTACGTATTCGTAAAGACCAAGGCTCAAGAGCTCGATTACCCTGCGGGAGACCGCAACGTATACACGCCCTACACAGGCCAGGGGGGGGTGCTACTCAAATCTTTCTGGCG
>JACZQL010000461.1 GCA_022545745.1 Deltaproteobacteria bacterium
GTGGGTGCAACGGGAAGTTTGGTCAATGGTAGGGCGGATACACTCAAGGCCTTCCTGAAGAGCTACATCAAAGCGAGTCGTTTCATTGTGAATCGAGAAAACTCAGAGGAGATAAAGGGGATTCTGGAACGGGCTGGTTTCTTAACCGACGAGGTAGACCGACGAAACTTTCCCAAGGTCATGGAGGGTCAGTGGCATAGGCTGTCTCCCGATGGCTCCTTTCCCCTCGAGGGAGTGGAGCAAATCATAAAAGAACAAAAGGAGGCGGGTAATATTTCCGCGAAGGTTGAGTTAGAAAAGGTCGTCAGGTTGGCTCCACTTTATCAAGCCCAGAAAGAACTGGGCATTGAACCTAGCCAAAACTAAGGGGACAGGTCAACTCCCCTTTTAGTTTGCGTACAACTGGTCGATGAAGCCTGAGTCATCGATCATTCTAAGAAGGTGTGTATCCCAGACCTCAAACGGACCGATAAAGTTTACTTTCGGGTCGTGGCCGACATCCAAATCATAAACATTCCAAACGGCCAAGGGGTGCGGATAGGGTTTCTCAGTTAAGAGCTTCGCCCATTCAGTCTGGAGATGCTCGGCCTCATCTCTCCCTCCAAGGTGGAGCTTATCCCTTAGATTCTCGTAAATAATATCGACGGTTTCCTCTTTTTTTGTCTTAAAGAAGTGAATCGTCTCGATCAAGGCCTTCAAGAAATTGATGGTAAGTTCTTTGTTATTCTCGGCAAAGGTGGTGGTTGTACAGATGGTCGTGTTGTGAATCACCGGGACTTCAGGCAAGTCCAGTGCGTTTAGCCCCTTTTTCTTTGCTTGGAGGTCAAAGGGAATGTCCACGTGGGCCGCATCGAACTTCCCGTTTGCAACTGCTTCAACCGCAAGGCGACCGTTTACCCCTCCCACTTCGTGCGCTTCGTGGAACTCCACTGTTTCCACGTCGATACCTGCCAATCGCAAGCCATGCTTCAAATTGCCAATTACACAAGGATCCCGCAGACTGCAAACAATAACTTTTTTACCTTCTAATTCTTTGACCGTTTTGATCTTAGGGGATGCCACAAGTCGATCGTCCCAGCGGTTCTGTGTTTGGGCGAGATAAACAAGCCGCTTCTCGCCACGAGCCCTGCACACGTAGGTCTCGTGATGCAGACCGCTCAAAAATTCGTACTCGCCCGCCAGTAGTGCGGGGACCCTATCCTTAAAGCCACGGTAGGGACGGCCCGGAACCTCGACGTTAACGATGTCCACTGCGAGAGAAAAACCGTACTTTTCGGGTATGCCGGATCTGCTAAATGTGTAATGGAGCGGCATGTGAGAGATGTGGCTGCATAGCATACGGACTGTTTTCGCCATTGATCTACTCCTTAACGAGCCTAGCTGGCTGAATCGTCTAAAGTGAATTGCCGGGTGCGGACTCTGGTGGTTATGCTCGATAATTATAGGTGAGGGCTCACGCTAACAGGTTGGGGTGTGGTTTTCAATAAACTCTTTCCTGGATTCATAGTCACATGGTATTCCAAGACCACTGACTCCTCGGTGTGGAGGGGGAAACGGCAAGAAGAATGCAATCTAGCTAGAGCCCTTCCCCACGGGTTATAGCATAGAAAGATTTGCCAACTACTGAACGACTATGAGTAAGTTTTGGAACACTGGACTCTTGCTTATGAGGACGGGATGCATGAACGCCTTTGCGGTAGGACGCACAGGGCAAAGGCACAGAAATATTATGCAATTCAATAAGTTGCTTTGGGGTGGTGGAACGGTTTGGTGCTGGGTTCTAAGACCTGCGGCTTTGGCGCGAACCGTTCGAGGGTTCGCCCAGAGGGCAATTGTCCACAGGTCCTCATTGACCCCTAGGGTAGCCCGAGGATCTTTCCCCGGGGGAGCTGGCGCTAGGGATGAGAATTGGTCCGCTTGTTACATTCTCCGCCGCATTTGCAGACCTTGCTTTGAAGTCCAGGCTGAGGGGGGCAACCGGCGTACATCACGCCACAGCCATCGCATTCCCATAGGCCGCTTCTCTCAACGATCTCCTCGAGAAGCCGGAGCCGGTTAATCAGTGCCTGACGATCCAGTAAGATTCCATCGAGACTCATATTTCTTTACTTCACTCCTTCAAGTTGGAATTTTGTAATTGCTGTCGTTTGCAAAAGGAGTGCCAGGCCGTAACCGATTGATCTTTAAAGGTTAGTGGTGTGGGAGGACCCGCTAGAGGGTACTTTTTGGGGCAATAATTTCCAAAACAGACATATTGTGGTCTTCAGGATGCGTTGTGGAAAACCACCCCTGGCTTTGTAAGGAGACGCCAGAAAGACGTTTGGCACCTAGACTTTCACTGGCATTGGGTGGGCGGGGATTGCCCCCAATAGGTACAAATGGATACAACCTCTTTTCTTTACAAGGAATAGAACGTATAGAATGATGCGGGTCCAGACGGTTTGTGACACGGGAACTAATGTGTGAGTTGGTTGAAGCTCTCCATTGCTCGGGAGGTCGCCATAGGATGAAACGCCTCCTTTTTTTATTCTCTCTTCTGGTTTTTGGTCTGCCCTTATTTCTGGGGGCAGAGTCTAATATT
>JACZQL010000462.1 GCA_022545745.1 Deltaproteobacteria bacterium
GGGGTGGATTCGTTCGTGGGGGCAGGTCACCTTTCAGACCGAGTGTAAGTAACACGGCGGCATTTATCCTGCGAATGCATGTTGCGATAATATTGTTTGCTCTTCTTATTGCTGGGGCGCGCTGGGCTTCGTGAGTGAAGTACCCCGAAGTTATAAATGGTCGGAGGAACCTTCTCGATTCACCAAAGCAAAAACGGATGAGCGGGACTCCAGTTCCACCAGGGTGCGCATGGTAGGCCCCGCGCAGACGCATGCAAGCTCAGACAAAATGTGAGACTCCTGGCAGGCTGAACAAATTTCTCAGGCAGTGGGCAAGTTCTGCTTCCGTCCGATGCGGACAACCGTGATGTTATTAGGTAGGCTCGAAATCAGAGATCGAAAAGAGATCTACAGGACGCTAGTGGGGGTTTTGACAACGCCTCCTTTCAGAGGTGGACAGATATACCCAATTACGAATCACTCGTGGAAAGGTTGAAAGGCCTGAAACCAGACGTAGGCAGCTGATCTTCAATCTTTGACCTTAGTTAGTCGAACACCATCTACAACCATTTGCCATTTCCCGTCAACTTCTTCGGGTGGTTCTGAAACATCAAATGTTGTTGTAAGAAACCACACACCTACTACAAAATCATCTTCGACGAACTCCTTTAATGGGGCATCAATGGATACGGTTGAGCGCCCTGTGACTCTTTCATATTCAACTCTGCCATCCTCTAATATGAGTAAGCTCATTTCTTTGCTTTGCCATTCCCCAACATAATGTAACCTCGATTCGGGGATAGGTTTACTGCAAGCGGATAACGTTAAGAGTAAGAATATTAAGATTAAATGTTTACTTTTCAAGGGTCATCCGTCGCAGCAGATCTGAGGGTAGTCGGGGAGGGACAATGGGGCCAATAATGGCTAGAAAAAAAGCTTTCATAATTTAGTGTGGTAAAAAAAACTGTATGGCGTCAAATATCAGAGGTCTTCCCAGGGGTAAACGGTGAGTTGTGTCACATCTTTTCCTACAGACTTTAGGTATTAACGTAGAATGCGAAGTAATAGAGTCGAGCCGGCGCCCAGCCGTGGATAATCGAATGCAACAGGGAATTCGACAGGCTGCTTTACTCTTGGTACTGGTCCTTATGGCCGCTTGTTCCAATGCCCCGGAGTATGGATCGGTAGCGGTAGACGAAAGCGCCGCCCCGTTCGTGAATGAAGAGGGTGGGCAGGAAGGGGAAGGGCCAGTTCCTTCGCCAGCAACCGAAAAGGCCAAGCCAAGAGAGACACCGGTTCAAGAAAATACAAGGATAGTGGCATTGGCCGATCGAATCTTCGCCGAGATCTCCAAGTCAAGAGGTTTTAAGGTGAACCGCCCGATTGCCAAGGTCTTTGTGAAGCGAAAGGAGATCGAGACTCGAGCGCTTCGAATAAACGATGCTCTCAATCCCCCAGGAGAACTCGACTCTGAAAGAAAGCTGCTGTTCAAACTGGGACTCATACCCCAAGAATACGATCTTGCAGAGTTTTTTCGAAAAGCTACGCTGTTGTTGACAATCAGCTTGTATGATCCGCAGACCAAGGTTTTGTACATTGCTGACTCGCTGGCGGATGAACAGGAGGAGGCAATCCTGTCGAGCCTTGTGCCCAACCTGGCATTCGCCTTCCAGGATCAACACTTCGGTGTCAGCTTTGAACAAACCAGGGTGGAAGGAAACCAAGATGCTTCGGTTGCCCGGTGGGCCGTTCTCTCCGGAGACGCCCTCGCTGCCATGTTCAACTACCGGCTCGGCTCAAGCGCCGCCAGTCGTGTGGAGGTCCGCGATATTCGCCGGTTCTTTCGTTTCCTAATCGAGGAGCAAATGGCCGACGATACCCCTCAAGCTGTAATGGAGATGGGTCTTTTTGAAGGGGTTGCTGGCTTCTCCTTTATGCAGTTTTACCTCAAGTGGAACGGCTGGGAAAATGTAGCCCGCCTCTACTCCGATCTTCCGCGTTCGACTGAGCAGATCATGCATCCTGAAAGATATGTTGGGTTGAGAGATGATCCCACGGAAGTGAAGGAACAGAGGCCTCCGGATGTTCTTTCCCCCTCCTGGAAACGAGTCTATTCCAACACCCTTGGTGAATTTAGCCTGTATATTCACTTGAAAGAGTTTATCAGTGAGCAGCAAGGCAAATGAGCCGCCCAAGGCTGGGACGGTGACCGCGTAGAATTATTCGAAAACCCAGATGGGAAACTGACCCTGGTTCTTCGTTCAGTGTGGGACTCTGAAAAAGAAGCCAACCAGTTTTCTCAGGCTTATGCCAAGCTGATCCATCAAAGGTATCCAGGTGCTCAACTCGTGCCTTGGAGCGGGAGTACGCCATCTGGAGAAAAGACCCTGCAGTGGGTCAGCGAAAACAACCGCATCTTCTTGCGGCTCAACGGATCCCGAGTGGAGATCATTGAGGGCGAGGGAATCTGAATCAGAGCACCAGACCCCTTAACCAAAAAACTTCTCCCCTTGCCACCTCTGTCTCCATAAAATTCGGTCAGCGAGATGTACATCTTAAGAGCCGTTTTAATGACCACAGGAGGATCACCTCA
>JACZQL010000463.1 GCA_022545745.1 Deltaproteobacteria bacterium
GTCACAGGAAGCGAAAAATTAACAGTCGCTGCCTTGTCCAAAGCACGCCCCAAATCCTTGTAGTAAACATATTCGAAATCCCTAGCCTGTTCCTGCCGTACTTTTATTACGCCGCCCTTGATACCTGTCAGGAGAATATTTTGCAGCAACTCGCCACCCCCTGAGCCACCCGCAAAATGCCCGACTCCGTAGACGTTGGCAAGACGGAGGACAATTAGCTCGAAGCCGTACAATCGCTGATAGGCCTCCACCATAAGTTCCTTAGCTACTTTGGAGTTACCGTAAGGCTCCCCTGGACCACGGCGAAAAGATTCGTCGATGGGACCAGGCTCACCCTTTCGGCGGTCATATATGCCAAAGGTGCTGATTTGGACTAGGCGTTTGACGCCTGTAAGACGGACCGCTTCCGCGATGTTGATGGTTCCCATGACATTGATTTGCATGCCGGTGTAAATTGGCTGAGCGACCTTGCCGCCGATGAGCCCAGCGGTGTGAATAACTTTATCAATTTTATTTGTCTGGATAGTCTCGATCAGAGCAGGCAGGTCTCGGACGTCCCGCTGCACCACTGTGACGTCTGCTGATCCCAGTTTTCTTGCAAGAAAATCGTTGCGCGGTGCGACGTCATAGAAAACGATGTTCTCCCCCCTTTTGAGTGCAAGTTGCGCATATGATGTCCCCACTAACCCCAACCCTGTAATGAGTGTTGCCATTTTCACTCCTTTCTGTTCGTGCGCTATAAATAATAGGATTCTGCTTTTGAGCAGTGGCCACCAAAAATCGAAGAATTCCCGAAACAGCCACCGGTTGCCGACCTTTCGGTGACCCAAGCCGCTGCCAGAAAGGCAAACTGGCGGCCATTCCTTGTTCTGAAAGCGACAATATCCGATAACGGCCCATTAATTCAACCCGAGTTCGAAATACTTCGAACGGCTTGACAACAAGATTCCGTCTGCATACGTTGCATAAAATCCTTCATGAAGGCAATTGGTAAGATTTCAAAAAGGATTGAGGTCCTGAGCGAGAGTCAAAACGCTCATGATCAGTTCCACACCGGATGGAGGGTTTAATCGGATAAAACCGTGACTTTAAAGGTGACAAGGAGGGTGAGGTTATGGCAAGAAACGGTTTTAGGATCCTCGACAGTGACATGCATGTGTTTGAGCCTCATGACCTGCACTTGAAGTATATGGACCCCAAATGGGGGGACCGTATCCCCAGGGGGGAACCCAGGAAAAAGCATGGGGCGACTCGGTACAGGCTGGGGGATGGAACTCCCATCCGTTCTCCCAGTGGGGCTGTTGTTTTCCATGAGGAAAGGAACGCCATCCGCTATGATAAACCGCTTAGAATGAACTATGACCCGGTCTCCCAGCTTGAGGCCATGGACGTGGAGGGTCTGGACGCGGCGGTACTATTCCGCACCTCTCCTTTACACACCGACGAGAGCTTTGAGGCCACGTATGCCAATGACCTCTGTCGTGCGTGGAACAGTTGGATGGGCGACTTTTGTAGGGAAGATCCTAAAAGGCTAATGGGGTCAGCGCTGATCACTCTGCACGATGTAAACCTCGCTGTGGAGGCAGCGCGTCGAGCGGTAAAAGAATTGGGTGCTGTCGGTTTATCCCTGTGCCCGGAGCCGATCAACGGGCGGCAAATCCATGACTTCTACTTTGATCCGCTTTGGGCGGAAGCAGAGCGTTTAGGAGTACCCATTTGTTTCCATCCACCGGCGAACCCTAAGCAGCTTCAGGTCTCACAGCGTTTCAAGGGGCATCCTAATCAAGACCTTCTAGTCAATCCATTGCGGAATCCCATTGAACTTATCCTGGCTGTTAGCAGCTTCTGCGCCGGTGGCGTTCTAGAGCGGTTTCCCAAGATGAAGGTGGCTTTTCTCGAGGGAAACTGTGGCTGGCTTCCGTGGCTGCTATATCGCTTGGATGAATACTGGGAACTCCAGGGGGCCTTGGCGGACGTGCCGCTTCGGCAAAAGCCGAGCAAGTACTTCCACCAGCAGTGTTTCATCTCGGTGGATGTAGACGAAAGCCTGGTCGTGCAGGTCTTAGATTATCTGGGTGACGACAACATCGTTTTCTCCACCGACTACCCGCACGGCGGAAGCCCCTGGCCCGATGGCGTGAAGCTCATCACCGACCAGGACATGCCCGAAAGCGCCAAGGTGAAGTTGCTGGGAGAGAACGCCCTCCGGTTCCTGCCTCGTCTGGCCGGAGTCGCATCGAAGGTGGCCCCGGTCGGCGGCTGAGCCGCGCGGGACCCGCGAGAGAAGGAGCAGCCATGGCGGACGCAAAGGTGGTGCCGAACGACGAGGTCCGCGTCTCGGCGGACTCGCACATGGCTGAGCCATTGGACCTCTGGCAGAAGCGGATGCCGGAGCGTTTCCGGGACCGCGCGCTCCAGTGGTCGGAGCAGCGGGAGGGTCGGGGGCAATACCGGCGCGAGGGCGGCTGGGAGCCCGCGCCACGCCTCAAGGACATGGCGGTCGACGGCGTCGTCGCCGAGGTGCTCTACCCCACCCGCGCCACGAGCGTGTTCCGCC
>JACZQL010000464.1 GCA_022545745.1 Deltaproteobacteria bacterium
CGGGCATATGTTCACCCATTCGGAGTATACTTAACCGCAGATTTACGCCGATTTACGCAGATTGATAACAGCAAAGCGCAGAGCACATGGCGCATAGCGCTAAGAGCTATCAGCTGTCAGTTCTCAGTGTTCAGCTCCGGGCTCTGAGATGCTTGCTGCATACTGCCTACTGCTAACTGCTTGCTGGCCCCGCTAAATCCCTTACGACCCAAGTGCGGGCCAACAGATCATGCCATGCCCGCTTTTCACGGCTCAAGAGAATCCACAAAAACCCGATTCCGAAAAAGGCGAAGGCGACATAGCCAAACCATCGCACCGTGGCCTGACGGTACGAAACAGGGGCCTTGTTAGCACCGACAACCCTCAGGCCAAAGACCCACTTTCCAACGGTTGTCCCAGCCATCCCGTGCAGCAGGACAAAGTATCCGCTCACCAGTAAAAACCAAGACAAAATGAACAATTGCAGAAAGGAGATAAAACGGTCAAAAGTAATGGTCTGGTGATGGGCCGTGAGCCCGACGCTGTAGCCGACATAGATCATATAAAAAAGGAAGTACGAGAACAGGGAAAGCACCGCGACGTCAATATAGAAGGCCATGGCCCGCCGAAAAAATCCTCCCCAACGGACATCTCCGACCCTTACTTCTTTGTCCTTTAAATTGGCATGGAGCCGATCGAACTCTTCATCGATCCGAAGCTTCACCCCTAACACACCTTGAGGACGAACCGTTGGTTGCACAGGGGTAGGGACCGGTTCTACTGAGGAAGTGCTATCTGGATGACTACTCTCAAGTGAAGTCTCCTCTGGAGGGGTGCTTTCAGGTTCCTTCCTCCCACGGGCCTGGAACAGACCACTCAACTTCGCACGCTCTGGTGTCCAATCGGCCCCACACCGCTTGCAACTGTCCAGGTTGTCGAAGGTCAGAAATCCACACTTAGGACACTTCATAACGTTACAAATTATATGCTAATGGAACTGGCGCCAAGCGGCAAGTCCGGACCGACCAAGCGCATAGCGCATAGCGTGCAATGCGAAGTCAAATGCGCAGAGCATTAAGTACGTGGGCTTTTTTGAAAGTTTGTGATCTTTCGGCACAAGTGATCGAGACGGTCTAGCATCTCCGTAACTACGTCCGCCCCTACTAAACCACGCTTCTCCAATACGAGCAGGATGTTGGCATTTTCGAATGTTGATCGACGTGCAATATTCAGGAAGTTCAAGAATTCTCGCTTCGAGGTACTACCGGAGCCTTCAGCGATGTTGTTGCTCATAGACATTCCGGCACCGCGCAATTGGTCGGCAAACCGATATAGCCTTTTTGCCTCTAAGCCGTCCGCCAGGTCAAACAAATGGTCACCGACTTCGATTGAATCTTGCCAAATCTCAAGGTCGACGAAGCGGAATTTTGGCCTTTTCTTCGTCATGGGTTCTCTTCCCTTGTTCTTACGCTTTGCGCTATGCGCTTAGCGCTTTGCTGCTCACCCTCGGGACGGTCCCGAAGTAAAATCGGCCGTAGGCGCGAGACTAGGGTTTCCGGTTCGAGGAAAAGGAGGTAGGCGGCGATCATGGCGAGGGAGAAACTCAAGACGTCCATGGCAACATACAAGCCAATATGGAAGCCGATTCCCAGAATCAGGGCGAAAGGTCTCGTCTTCCGGAACCAGAGCGCCAAGGGCAGACCAAACTCCAGGATCAGCGAAAGGAGCGAAATCACCATAAAGGTTTGTCCATTATGTAGAAAGTCCATCAGGCTAAATAGGGTAGATTCCGATAGAACCGCCTCGAGAAACTTCCCCGCGCGTCCCCTCAGAAATTCGTCCCTCATGTAATATTCGAGGACCGCTCCGCTCAAGTATCCAAAATTCAGCTTCTGGAAGGCAGCATATAAATAGACGATGCACACCTGGACCTGGATCAAGCGTTGGAAGGTAAGGAGTTGTTGGGAACCCAGAAGCGAGGCGGTCATGGGTTGGCGGTTTTTCAGCGCCCGGAAAATCGACTTGATCGAAAGAGCGTCATCTGCCGGGGAGAAAAGTAGGAGAAACAAGACGAGCAGGAAGAAATAGGGATGGTTTCGGAAGTTCAGTTGATCGGCAAAAAACACGTATCCCTGAAGAACGAGAAGTGCGCTGCAGGAAAAACGGCTAAAGAGCCCCAACCCCAAGAGAAGGACGAAGGGAACCTGAAGCAAATGGATCAATGCATAGGTCTCGCTGGTCACCAGCCGGACAAACCCCAGATAAGGGAGGTGAAAGCTGCCTTCGATGGCAAAAACGCCTTCGGGAAGTGTCAGGCCTACCTCGAAAAACAGGCAGATGGCAAAAAGAATGCGGAACAGGGCGAGATTGAAAGTGCCGCCTTTGGAATACCAAAACCCTTCCCAACTATTGCTGATAAGACCTATGCTGTATGGGGTCGTGTTGTTGCTCGACGAACAGATGCTGATGGAGAGAATGCTGTTTATAGTATTGATCCTCAGATGGTTATTCGCAATGCAGCGGGTGGTCCTACTCTTATCGGTGATCCGGTTGCCTTTACTAAAGATAAAGATC
>JACZQL010000465.1 GCA_022545745.1 Deltaproteobacteria bacterium
GGAAATTGCATGAGTTTTTTGAAGAAACATGTAGCGATGGTCCTCCTTATGTTACTCTGCGTTGGAGTGGGGTTTTCCCTCAGTGGTCAGGCAGTGACCAATGTGTTGGCGGTTGCTAAGAGCGAATATGAGACTATAGAGACCTTCACGAATATTTTAGCCATTGTCCGGAAAAATTATGTGGACAATGTTAAAACAAAGGATTTGATTTTGGGTGCCATTGAGGGGATGTTGAACTCCCTGGATCCTCATAGCGCCTATCTGACCCCGGACGTCTACAAAGAGCTTCAAATGGAGACCCAGGGCAAGTTCGGTGGTCTGGGTATTGAGATCACAGTCCGGCAAGGGGTCCTGACGGTGGTTTCCCCCATTGAAGACACTCCCGCCTTTAAAGTCGGGATCAAGGCCGGGGATATGATTATTAAGATCGAAGATGAATTCACCAAGGATATGACCCTCATGCAGGCCGTGAAGAAGATGCGCGGTGAGAAGGGAACCAAGATTACCATCTCGGTCAGACGGGAAGGGGAGTCCAAGCTTTTGGACTTTACGATCATTCGCGACACGATTCGGATCAAGAGCGTCCGGTTCCGTGCATTGGAGAACCAGTATGTTTACCTCCGTATTGCCCAGTTCCAGCAACGGACGAATCGGGATTTGCGCAAGGCGCTGCAGGATCTAAAGGAAAAGGAAGGGGGCATCAAGGGGCTTGTGCTTGATCTGCGCAACAACCCCGGGGGGCTCCTTACCCAGGCCGTGGAGGTGTCCGATCTCTTCCTCGATTCAGGTCTGATTGTTTATACGGAGGGGCGTTTAGAGCATCAGAGGCAGAAATTCTTTGCCCATAAGAGGGGCTCCTGGACGCAATTCCCGATGGTGGTGCTGGTGAACGGAGGAAGTGCCAGTGCTTCCGAGATCGTGGCCGGGGCCATGCAAGATCACAAACGGGCTATTGTCCTAGGGACAAAAACCTTTGGAAAAGGATCAGTGCAGACCATTCTTCCCTTGGACGACCATTCGGCTCTACGGTTGACCACGGCTCGCTATTTCACTCCCAAGGGGCGCTCGATTCAAGCCAAGGGGATCGTGCCCGATATCGTCATGGAAAATCCCCCGAGACGGGAGGCCAGGGTGGAGAAGCCGAGGTCTAGGGTGAGGGAAGAAAACCTCCGCGGGCATTTGGAGAATCAGGAGACTCCAGAAACTCCACAGGCTCCAAAGGAATCGAAGGAAAAGAAAGACGATCTGCAGAGGAAAGTGGGAGACATCGAGAATGATCCCCAACTCAGGCGCGCACTGGAGCTATTGAAGGGCTGGGAAGTGTTCAGACAGCTTGTGGAGAAGCGGGCTGCCTGATTCCGGGCAGCGCAATAATATCCGCTTGACGGTCCCAATCGACGATCGATAACCGTCTCGGCGTATCGCTTAAGTCATTGTGGTTTTGCCATTGAGGGTCCCTCCTCAGCGGAGGGCTAACCCAGATCCAATCCAGCAACGCCAAGCAATCCAACGTCACATTGAGAGCCAGCATTACTACTAACAAACAAAGGTGCCCCCTCCTCCGATTATTCTAGGGCAAGCTGGGCGTGGGTTCGCTGTTTAGGTGTCCCTTAAGGACCTATTGTTCCGGGAGGAACCAATGAAAAAAGTATCGGGGCCTTTGCTTTTGGAAGAATCACGGTCCATTTTAACCGTGAGCGAACTGAACCAGCTCGTCAAGAGGACTCTGGAAAGGGAGCTCGATAATTTCTGGGTGGTGGGTGAGATCTCCAACTTTAGAGTCGCACCTTCAGGCCATTGTTATTTCACTCTCAAGGACGATAACAGTCAGCTTTCCGCGGTGATGTTTCGTAGCTACGCCCAGGGCCTCGGCTTTCAACCTGAGAACGGGATGGAGGTGCTCTGTTTTGGGCGTGTCAGCCTCTATCCGGCCCGAGGTGACCTTCAGCTCTATGTGGAATCCGTGGAGCCCAAAGGCCAAGGGGCCCTCTATTTGGCCTTTGAGCAACTGAAGAAGCGGCTATGGGAAGAGGGCTTGTTCGACGAAGAGAGAAAAAAGCCGCTGCCGGTTTTACCCCGCTCCATTGGGATCGTGACCTCGCCCCGGGGGGCTGCACTCCGAGACATGCTCCGGATCTTGGGGGATCGGTTCCCGGAGCGAAGAGTCGTCATTCGGCCGGTAAAGGTCCAGGGGGAGGGGGCCGCGCAGGAGATTGCAGACGGAATTCGAGATATCATTGAGTCCGGATTGGTTGAGGTGGTCATCGTTGGTCGGGGGGGTGGTTCACTGGAGGATCTTTGGGCGTTTAACGAGGAGGTCGTTGCGCGAGCCATCTTTGCTTCAACTGTCCCGGTGGTCTCTGCCGTGGGTCATGAAATTGACTTTACCATTGCCGACTTCGTTGCCGATCATCGTGCGCCGACCCCCACAGCGGCCGCTGAAATGGTGGTCCCACGCCAAACGGATCTTATGGCGCAGACCCAGAGTTTCGAGGCGCGCGTGATTAGGGCATTTCAAGGAGCGATTTCCATTCAGAGGGATAGATGGGA
>JACZQL010000466.1 GCA_022545745.1 Deltaproteobacteria bacterium
GAAGGTGAGCCGCGAAGGGTTGCCCAGCCTGTCGCGCAAGGAGCGGCGCATCCTCGAGAGCGCCGGCAAACGCTACGGCAAACGCGACTCGTAGGGGCGCTCAAAGGGATAGACGACGAGTGAACCTCGGGTCATGTCTCGCAGAAAGTGAAGTGACCTTGGCGCGACCCCCGGTGGCGTTGATCAGTGTCCGTGTGAACAACCAGAGACTGATACCCTCGAACTCGTTGGTCCCGTTCCGCCCCTTGCTCATCCACCCCGAGGTCGTGGACAAGTCGAAATGGTGGAGGGGAGAGCACTTCTATCACGATGATGAAGGCAAATATATCCTTGCCTTTAATGGGGTTCCCCAGTCGTATTTTGCCTATAATACCAAGCTTGTGACTTCTAATCAGATCACGTCTTACTGGGATTTTCTCGATCCCAAATGGAAAGGAAAAATTATCAGCCTCGATCCCACCATGGGAGGAGCAGTCACTGGCGTACTGACATTCATCTATCACAATCCGGAACTTGGCGAAAAATTTTTACGGCGTTTTCTGACGGAAATGGACCTTACGGTCACCCGTGACGGTCGCCAGTTGGTGAACTGGCTGGCAGTAGGGAAGTTTTCGATTTCCGCGCTCGCCCCTCCGGACAGGGTTGGTATCTATGACGCCCAAAAACAGGGGCTCCCAGTGAATATCTTCGATTCCAGAAATTTTAAGGAAGGGATTCCTCTTAGTACCAGCAGCGGCAATGTGGCCGTTTTTAACCAGGCCCCCCATCCCAACGCGGCGAAGTTGGCCATCAACTGGTTATTGTCCCGAGAGGGCCAGATCATATACCAAAAGGTCAATCGAGATAAGAACTCACTGAGAATCGACATTCCGAAAGACGATGTGCTCCCGCATGTGCGGCGGGAAAAAGGAGTTGACTACCAGATCCTTGCGGGACCCGGTCTCAAGGATATGAGTTCCGTCATGAAGATTGTCAGGGAAGTCTGGAAAGGGCGAAAATCAAGGAGATGAAGCTAGCCTTTTGGAGGTGAAATAGATAGGGTAGGCCTCTTTATGGTTCTTTCGCCGGTCATGGTTGTCGGTGGGTCAGGGTTTCTCGGCTCACATGTGTGCCGTGAACTGGCTGAGCGAAATATCGAAGTTATCAGTTTCGACATCCAATCGTCGGACTTCCAGTCGCGAAAATCGCAACCCACAACCGGCTCCATCCGATTTGTTAAGGGGGATATCTTAGATCCCGAGTCGTTAGTCGATTGCGTTAATGACTTCAAGGTAACGGGCATCATTCATACGGTCGCCGCCGGCAATGAAGCTGCCGCTCGGCAAGACCCCCATCCGGCAATCACACTCAACGTTCAAGGGACCTTGAATGTCCTGGAGGCAGCGCGAAAGAACCAGGTTGGCAGGTTTGTTTATATTAGTACTGCAGGGGTCTACGGCAGAAGGAGCAATGAGGAACCCATCAAGGAGGACGAGGCAATCACTTGGCGGGGGACCATCTATCATCCAAGCCATTACATGGGCGAAGTCCTGGTGGAGATGTACCACCGGGTCTATGAAATGGAAACCGTGATACTCCGTCCGCTTTCCATCTACGGGCCGGCTCTGTCGTCCAATAGGGAACGGCATCTGCAAACCAAATCTTTGTTCTTGGGTGCTTGGATCATGAAGGCCCTGAAGGGGGAGGTTGTGGAAATCCGATCGGATACGCTGACCGATCTCACCTATGTTAAGGACGTAGCGACTGCAGTTTACCTGGCCTATTCCAATCCGGATCTGAAGCAGGGGGTATATAACGTTAGCTCTGGGGTCTTGGTCTCGTATAAAGACATTGCTCTGACCCTCCAGAAATATCTGCCCCATGCGAAGTTTGAATTTCGCCCCGGCGTGCAGGATAACCCCCTGAGACCCAACCGGGGCCCGCTGGATATCTCCAGAGCTAAGGAGGCAGTGCATTTCGTGCCCCAGTACGGCCTGGGTCGGGGCATGCACGATTTCATTGAATGGTGTATAGCAAGTTAAGCGAAGACCATGAGGCTTTTTGGCGGAAAAGGATGGATGTTGTCATGACGGAACCAGGTGTAGGAACCTTTAATGAATATGAACAATGGTGGGATAAGGAAGCAAAACCATTGTATGAGGAGTGGATGGCACTGCCTTTTTTTAGCGATCTACGGGCTGGGAAACTCACGGAAGAGCGGCTCAAGGCATGGCTGGGCAACTGGTACGGCCATGTGCAGGAAGCTGATATGCACCGGGCCCTTTTGTGGTCCCGGCACCATTACATCCTAGGGCGGTTCCCCGAAATGGAAGAAATCGTCACCGAGAGGGCTGGGAAATCGCTCAACTATCCATACCCAGGCGGACAGGTGCGGGGCCTTCTCAAATTGAGCAGCGCATTGGGTGTGAGCCACGAGCAGCTGCTTCAATCCCGTACTGGCCCTTTTACAGTTCACCTGACCAGCTTTCTCAAATCCTTGTATCTCGAAGGGACCCTGGCAGAATTTGCCTCGCAACTCATTGGGGAAGAGTATTTTTTGAAATTCTG
>JACZQL010000467.1 GCA_022545745.1 Deltaproteobacteria bacterium
ATCATATCCCTCCCAAAAACATTGTGTCGACGGTTGCGACATTTCTAAGCACATCCCTTGTGGCACAGCCTGGGAACGGATTGCAAGAAAAAATGATCTTTATCGGTACACTTCGGTGCATAAAAGTAAGTCGTGGATCAACCAGACGCGAGAGCGGTGTGTCCCCTTGAAGAGAGGTTCTTCAGTTACTATAGTGACGCGGTCGACTTGGGGGGAATCTTATGAAAAACGTGATTCTGGTATTCGCCTTCTCTTTTTTAATGCTAGCCATACCTCTGCAAATGAGTGCCGCCAGCCAATGGTATGAAGGTGGAGGTCTACAGGGAGCCTTTGTGGGTCAATGGAACATGGCGACCTATACTAACAAATTGGCTACGGCCGCAGCTTGGATTACAATTCAACCCAAGATTAAGGATAAGGCTTTCTACACTCGTATGATTCAAAATCTCAGGCCCCAAGCATTTGAATTGGTCCAATGTGTGGATCGATCAGCGGCTGCTGAAGGTTATTATAGTCGTACGATTGTGGATGAATTGGCAGAAAGTTGCCTGCTTCTGCTGCAGTGGTAAGAATAAATAGGCATTGATGGGGCCGCTGGATCGCAGGGCAAATTTGTCAAAAAATTGGCTCAGACAGTTTCTTTCAGGACCCCGAGAAATTAAAGAACCCTTGAATATCAGTTAGTTATAGTCTGGCACCCCTTTTGCACCCATTTCTTTCTAAACGATTCCCCTATGAGAAATCGAATCCTCATAACTGAAGATATTGCGGACCTGCGCACCGTTCTAAAGACGGTTGTGGAGAGCCTGGGCTATGAATGTCTTTTGGCAAGCAATGGCAAGGAGGCCGTGGATATGGCTGCCTCCGAATTACCGGATGTCATCATGATGGACGTGATGATGCCTCAGATGGACGGCTTTACGGCCGCCAGCCTCATCCGTCAGAATCCAAAGACTCAATCCATACCGATCCTGGCTGTGACCGTTTTGAATTCCCATAAAAAGAAGCAACAGTGCCTAGAAAGTGGCTACAACGATGTCATCAATAAGCCATTCACACCGTCACAATTGGCTGCCCGCCTGGAAAAGCTTTTGAAGGAATCCAGTACTGAATCCTAGCCATCCCAATCCAAGGGCCCACCCTCTCCTGCCCGCACCCGCGTAATGCTTGACCGGACTGCTTAGGACCGCACAATTTCTTCGTACGGAGGCTCGGGCATTCCCTGCTTCCATGTCGGATCGCGGAGCTCCAGCCTGTTTCCGCTCGGATCGTGGAAATAAAGCTCTCTTCCCGTGAAAAAACCCTTTGCCCGGTAGATCAGCTCGATGATGGGGATTTTCTTATCGTGAAAAACCTTACACGCCTGCACAAACGTCTCCGGGCTCACGGTGAAGGAATGGTGAACTCGGTCCTCCCCTTTGGACTCTTTATCCACGGGGTGCTCGCGTTCGCACAGCAGGATGTTGTGGTCTCCTACGTTGAAGCAGGACATGACCGAATTGCCGAGCCGCCCGAGATGCTTAAGACCCAACAGATCGCCGTAAAATTGCTCTGACTCTGGAATGTTGTTCACTGGAATGGACCAGTGCGTCACGCCCTCCATTTTCAGTAATCCCATACTAGCCTCCTTTAAGGTATTCGTATTCTGTGACTCTTTTAAACCTTTCAATGATCTTGTGCAATTAAACCCAAGCCTCGTTTGTTGGAGAAAAGTGCCATGGCCCACCGAAGATTATGCCACATAATGACCTCCTATCTGCGAACCCTGACAACTTGTTGTAGTCTCCGGCATCTATATCACCGTACGCGATGGAGTCAAGGTAGGGCAAAGAGCCGGGGTTAGGCCTGAGAGTTCCCAGACAGCAGCCGGACAACGGTAATTTCGTCAAGAGGTATGACTGACGGTCTTTCCCCTCAGAGTCGGTAGAGGCTGGCAGCGTTTTTCCACAGCACCTTCTCCCGCGTCTCTGCCGAGACGCCCTGGAAGCACTGATGGATTGTCTCCTGCGTGCGAGGCCAGGTGGAAGTCGTCAGGGGGAAATTAGTGGACCAGAGAATGTGTTCTGCACCCACATGCTGCACGAAGGGTGCGACCTCGTCGAACCAGGAGGTGAAGCAGCACTGGCGGTGGAACATCTCAGAAGGCTTCAACTCGTAGCCCTCGGAGGCAAGGCCATCATGCTCGAATTGATGGTCGGCCCACTCCATGTAGAGCATACCCCAACTCAGCGCGCTCTCCGCAAGTATAACTCGCAGACGCGGGTGCCGTAACAACACTCGTGAGAAGGAAAAGAGGGAAATGACGAATACAGTAGAGACGGGCTTCGTAACCGCGTCAACGGCTTCGGTTAGCGCGGGCGCCAACCCCGAGTACGGAGTGTATTGCAACTCGGGCGAGACCCCTGCGTGGAAACAGACCGGCACGTTAAGCTCCTCACAGATCGGCCAGACTGGATCGTACTCGGGTCCGCCTACATGTGGAACCGCACGCAGACTCATGGGCAGTGACGGGAAGACAACCCCCCGATGACCCTTTTGGACGGCC
>JACZQL010000027.1 GCA_022545745.1 Deltaproteobacteria bacterium
TGAAAAGAGGTGACAAAATTGGGGTTTTGGCCCCTTCGGGGGCTGTGAACTCCGGACCGCTCAGCGACGGGGTTAGCGCGATCCAACGTGAGGGCTTTGAAGTCGTTCTGGCGGAGGGAATTTCGGATCGGAAAGGGTACCTAGCAGGAGAGAAGAAGCCGAGGGCCAGGGCCCTGGAACAACTGTTCGCAAGGGAGGATGTCCGAGCTATATTCTGTGCTCGAGGGGGATTTGGTTCCATCCAGCTATTGCCGTTATTGAACCCTGCGACCATTCGCTCGCAGCCAAAAATCTTTGTTGGGTACAGCGATGTAAGCGTGCTATTAAACTGGTTAATCCAGAGTTGTGGGCTGGTATCCTTTCACGGGCCAATGGTAGTTATGGATATAGCTCGGGGTCTAAAGGGACGTAGTAGGGATCTTTTCTGGGAGACCCTGTGTGGGGCGAGTGACACGTGGTTTGTCAGCGGTATCCCCATATGCCCTGGAAAGAAGGTGGTCCAGGCGGAAATGGTAGGGGGATGTCTGTCTGTGGTGGTGACGACACTCGGAACTCCTTATGAAATACAGACTAAGGGAAAGATCCTCTTTCTTGAAGATGTAGGAGAGAAGACCTATCGCATCGAACGGATGCTCACCCATCTGAAAATGGCAGGCAAATTGAACGATGTTGCAGGGGTCGTATTTGGACAGTTTACCGATTGTGAGTTGGGTGAGGGCAGGGGACTGACTGAGGTCGTGGAGGATCTCTTTCAGGATGTGACCTATCCCGTCCTGTCAGGTATCAGTGCGGGGCATGGGGAAGAAAATTTCCTGCTCCCATTCGGTGTAAAGATGGTCTTGGACGGTCGAGCGGGGTCACTGTCATTGTTGGAATCGCCCACTGTGCAACCTTAGCTTGTACGCATTAGAGAAACTGATGGATTTTAGTACCGTTGAGGATGCATTCAAGGAGGCCGTTGCCAACGGGGTTTTTCCTGGGGCTGTGGTCTTGGTGGCTAAAGGAGAGGAAGTCGTCCTGGAGGGGGCCTATGGCTTTCGCTCTCTCCTCCCTGAGAAAAGTCCCATGGAGACGGACACCATCTTCGACCTTGCCTCTTTGACCAAGTGCATCGCCACTACGACGGCAATCATGCTCCTGGTCAAAGAGGGGAAAATCCGCCTTGAGGACCGCGTGACTCGTTTTGTTCCGAACTTTGGAGTCTTCAACAAGACCCATGTGAGCTTTCGTTACTTGTTGGCCCACTGCTCCGGGCTCGCGGCGTGGCAGCCCTACTTTGAGGAGATTATCAAGAGGGAGAAAGACGGGGGATTGAAGTACGTGGCTAGCAGGGCGGCAGAGAGTTTCGTGTTCGAGCGAGTGCATAGAGAAAAACCCCTTGCGCCTGCGGGCACCCGAGTCCTATACAGTGATCTTGGATTCATAGTTCTCAGCGAAATTGTTGAGCAGATCAGCGGACGGTCCCTCGACCGCTTTTGCCAGGAGAGGATCTTCCAACCGCTGGGACTCGAATCCACCTTCTTTGTGGATCTCACTCAATTGCATGCGCGCCGCTTTCAGCCAGATCTGAAAAAGGTTGCCCCCACGGAAAACTGCCCGTGGCGAAAAAAGATCCTCTGTGGGGAGGTTGACGATGACAATGCTTACGCCATGGGAGGGGTCGCCGGTCATGCGGGGCTGTTTTCTTCTGCACGAGACATCCATCGTTATCTCAGTCGGCTCAGACGTTGTTACGATGGTAAGGATTCCTTTTTACCTGCAGGTTTGGTCAAAGAGTTTTTGCAGCGGGATGAAACCATTAACGGATCCACCTATACCCTGGGTTGGGATACCCCAACCCCAACCAATTCTTCCAGCGGTAGCCATTTCTCACCCCTTTCCGTAGGACATCTGGGATTTACTGGTGCCTCCATTTGGTGGGATCTGGAAAAGAATTGCTCCATCATACTATTAACCAACCGCATCCATCCCTCGCGGAATAATAATAAGATCCGGGATTTTCGCCCCCATATCCACGACCTTATTATGAAGACCCTGTTCCCATGAATAACCTCCCAGTGCCCGGCAGTCACGTTCACCTCATTGCGATTTGCGGGGTGGGGATGGCTGCACTGGCCGGTCTCCTCCAATCCCTCGGATACCGAGTCACCGGGTCGGACGCGGCGGCCTATCCTCCCATGACTACCTACCTCGAAGGGTTGGGGATCACGGTCCAGTTGGGTTACCGGACGGAACACTTGGAGCAACGTCCTGACCTCGTTGTGGTGGGCAATGCCGTTTCACGCGACAACCCCGAAGTCCAGGTGGTGCTGGACAAAGGGGTCCCATCCATCTCTTTTCCTCAGGCCTTGAGGATGTTCCTCATCGGTTCGAAGAAGGCCATCGTGGTTGCGGGTACCCATGGAAAGACCAGCACCACCTCGCTGCTGGCTTGGGTTTTGAGTCAGGCGAAATTGGATCCAAGTTTTTTCGTTGGTGGTCTTCCAGTCAACTTTGATTCCGGATTTCAAGTTGGAGGCGGGCCCTGGGCTGTCGTTGAAGGAGATGAATATGACAGTGCCTTTTTTGACAAGGGGCCCAAGTTCCTTCATTACAAACCGGAAAAGGTTATCCTCACCAGCCTAGAATTCGATCATGCGGATATCTACACGGACCTCGAACACATGAAGGGTGCCTTTCGACGACTGGTAGAAATTGTTCCTTCTTCTGGGACTCTGCTGGTATCCAATCGATATGAGGCGGCAAAAGAGGTAGTGCGGGGGGCACCCTGTCCGGTCATCTATTATGGAGAAGGTGAACCAACAGGATGGGTGGCGAAGGATGTCCGCGTGGAGCGGGGGCGGGTCCGCTTTGAGCCCATCTATAAGGATACTTCCGATGGAACCGTTGCCATTTCCCTGTTTGGGAGACACAACGTAGATAACGCCCTGGGTGTCTATGCCATGGCGAGGGAGCTGGGGTTAAAGCCAAACATCATTCGAAAGGCCATGACCACTTTCGCCGGGGTCAGGAGACGACAGGAGTTCAAAGGCGAGGTGGGAGGTGTCACCCTAATCGATGACTTTGCTCATCACCCCACGGCGGTGAGGGAGACCATTGCAGGGGTCAGAATGAGCTACCCCGGTCGCAGGCTCTGGGCCATCTTTGAACCCAGGAGTCAGACCAGCAGGAGGCGAATTTTTGAGAGAGAGTTTGCTGAGGCCTTGGCTGAGGCCGATCGGGTTGTTGTAGCCGGACTCTATCAGCCGGAAAAGATCCCTGAGAAAGACCGTCTTTCACCTGAGGCCGTAGTGAGCAAAATCGGTCGACTCTGTGGAGACGGTCGGGCCGTCACTATCGAGAAGGCGGACGAGATCGCCACCCACGTGGTTGAGAAATCCCAGTCGGGTGACATTATCTTGGTCATGTCCAATGGCGGATTTGATAAGGTACAAGACAAAATCTTGAACTTATTAAAGGGACGGCGTCTGTCCTGAGTCTCAATTGACACCCAAACTTCATCTTGCTAACCAGAGACCTGTGGAGTAACGTCTCGGTCGAGACTATTAATTTCAGGTGTGGCTAATACTCCACAGGGTGGAGTAACTTCTCGGTCGAGACAATTTATCTCAGTGGTGGGTAATACTCCACCCTGTGGAGTACCCTCACGGTCGAGACTACTCATCTCAGTTGGGGATAATACTCCACCCTGTGGAGTACCCTCACGGTCGAGACCACTCATTTCAGTCGTGGGTAATACTCCACCCCGTGGAGTAAAGTCCCCGTGGAAGCGTACAATCCCAGTCGGGGTTAAGACTCCACGGGGTTAAGAGGAGATTTTTTTGAAAGCCGTTTGCATTCATGAGCACGGAGGGTTGGACAAGCTTCGTTACGAGGAGACGGATGATCCGAAGTTGAACTCCTCTCGCGAGGTGGTGGTCCAGCTCAGGGCTGCAGCGCTCAACCGTATCGACATCCTTAACCGCGAGGGAGTGACGGGAATGGAGGTTTCTCTTCCCCATATTTTGGGGGCGGATGGTGCCGGTGTGGTTGTTGATGTGGGAGACGGGGTGACCAATGTCAAAAAAGGCGACGCCGTTTGTCTTTACCCACCAAGCGGGTGTGGTCGCTGTGAGTTTTGCCGAACGGATAGAGATTACATGTGTGTCCACTTACGGGTCATTGGGGAAAGGATTAAGGGCACCTACGCCGAGTACATCAAAGTCCCGGCGGAAAACTGTTTTCCCATTCCAACAGATTATTCCTTTGAGGAGGCCGCCGCTTTTCCATTGGTCTTTATCACCGTATGGAGAATGCTGGTGACCAATGCCGAGCTCAAGCCAGGTGAACATGTCCTGATCCTGGGTATCGGTGGGGGAGTGGCCTCAGCTGCACTTCAACTCGCCAAGGAGATGAATGCCCATGTCATTGTGACCTCCAGCAGCGATGCGAAGTTGGAGATGGCAAAAAATCATGGGGCGGATCACGGGATCAATTATACGAAGTCTGATTTCGTCAAGGAGGTGAGGGCCTTGACGGAAAAACGGGGTGTCGATGTGGTGGTGGATTGCGTGGGAGGGGAGAGTTGGGCAAAGAGCCTCGCTGCCTTGGCCAAGGGGGGACGCCTGGTGACCTGTGGCGCCACGGCAGGGGCCTTTCCCCAAACCAATATTCGACGAATCTTTTGGAATCATCTCAGTATCTTTGGTTCAACCCTCGGTAGCCGGCAAGAATTTCAACAACTCCTCAGCTTTTGCAGTGCCTCGGGGATCAGACCGATCATCGATCAGGTCTTTCCTCTGAAGGGGGCAGCCGCAGCACAGCAACGTCTCGAAGAGGGGAAACAGTTTGGTAAGATTGTCCTGCAGGTTGCCAATTGACCCCATGGAATAACATCATGGTTCGACTAGTTCAGTCTCGGTAGATGAGCTATTCCACGGGGCGAAAAGAGAGGATTTTCTATGGCAAGTGCGAGAAGCCGAGCCGAAACAGAGGCTGCAGATCAAAACGGGTTGAATCTGACTTCCCTTAAGAGAAAGAAGATCAGTGAGTTGGCGCTCATCGGTAAGAACTTTAGTATTGATGGCGCGGCCAATATGCGCAGGCAAGAGTTGATCTTTGCCATCCTTCAAGCGCAGACTGAGAAAAACGGATTCATATGTGGTGAGGGGGTGCTCGAGACACTTCCTGACGGCTTCGGTTTTCTCCGGGCTCCCGACTATAACTATCTCCCCGGCCCTGACGATATTTATGTCTCGCCCAGTCAGATCCGCCGCTTTGGTCTTCGCACAGGGGATGTAATTTCTGGACAAATACGACCGCCTAAGGAAGGGGAACGGTACTTTGCCTTACTCAAGGTTGAATCCATCAACTACGAAGACCCTGACAAGGCCAGGGAGAAGATTTTATTTGATAACCTCATTCCCCTTTACCCCGATGCTCGCCTGCTGCTCGAATGCATTCCGGACGAATACACAACTCGAATTACCGACCTCTTGATCCCCATTGGGAAGGGGCAGAGGGGGTTGATCGTAGCGGCTCCTAGAACTGGCAAGACCATGATGTTGCAAAACCTTGCCAAGGCCATTGCCATCAATCATGAAGAGGTGGTTCTGATTGTCCTGCTGATCGATGAGCGTCCAGAGGAAGTGACCGATATGCAGCGCTCCGTGAAAGGTGAGGTGGTGAGTTCCACCTTCGATGAACCAGCAACCCGTCACGTCCAGGTTGCCGAGATGGTGATTGAAAAGGCCAAGCGCCTAGTGGAGCATGGAAGAGACGTTGTGATTCTCTTGGACAGCATCACGCGCCTTGCCAGGGCCTACAATCAAGTGGTCCCACCGAGTGGAAAGATCCTCTCTGGTGGGGTGGACTCCAACGCATTGCACAAGCCGAAAAAGTTTTTTGGGGCGGCCCGTAATATCGAGGATGGGGGAAGCCTCACGATTATTGCTACCGCGCTTATCGATACAGGCAGCCGCATGGATGAGGTGATTTTCGAAGAGTTCAAGGGGACCGGTAACATGGAGCTTCATTTGGACCGTCGCCTCATGGACAAACGGGTATTTCCTGCAGTGGACATCAACAAGTCAGGAACTAGGAAAGAGGAACTTCTGATTCCACGGGAAGATCTCAATCGGATCTGGATCCTGCGCAAGGTGTTGTCTCAGCTGAGCGTCGTGGAAGCCATGGAGTTTTTGTTGGACAAGATCAAGGGGACCAAAAACAACAAGGAATTTCTTGATTCCATGAATCAATGAACCCGATTGCTATTCCATCCTGCTCAAATCCCCTATGCCCCTTGCAGCAGCATCGAATTTTTGCTACAAGCCCAATATCACTAAGTTATTTCGTTCCTCCGCGAATGGCGGAAGAGCCAAATCTAAGTCCCGGTCTTGGAGTGCTTAAACATGCGATGGGAAGGGGTTTGCCATCCCTCGCGGGGGCCATGGTGGAAAATGAAAAAGGGAGATCAAACTAAGACAATGAAGGGTTGGATTTTATGACCGAAGTATCCATGAAGTTGCTTTTGGAGGCTGGAGTCCACTTTGGGCACCAGACCAGTCGTTGGAACCCCAAAATGAAACCCTACATCTATGGGGCCCGTAACGGTATTCATATCGTTGACCTGCAGCAAACGGTAAAGATGTTTCACGATGTCTATGCCTTTGTCCGCGACCTAGGCGCCAAAGGAGGACAAATCCTTTTTGTAGGCACGAAAACACAAGCGCAGGATTCCATCAAAGAGGAAGCCACACGGTGCGGGATGCATTACGTTTACCACCGGTGGCTTGGAGGGACTCTCACGAATTTCCAGACAGTACGTCAGAGCATCGAGCGTCTAAAGAAAATCACTGAAATGGAAAACGATCCCAAGATCATTGAGGCCTTGACGAAAAAAGAAATGTTGGGGTTGAGCAGGGAAAATGAAAAGTTAGAACGGTTCTTGGGAGGAATCAAAGGTATAAAAAAATTGCCGGACGCCATTTTTGTAATCGATCCTAAACAAGAAGCAATTGCTGTTCGAGAGGCCAGGAAACTGGGGATCCCGGTGGTGGCCGTCATCGACACAGACTGCGACCCGGATCTGGTGGATTACAAAGTGCCGGGTAACGATGATGCCATCCGAGCCATCCGCCTCTTTTGTGCTGCCGTGGCTGACGCTATGATTGAGGGAAAAGCCATCTACGAGCAAGCTCAAGCAGCTCAGGAAAAGGAAGAGACCTCGGAGCCGGCGTCACCGTCAACGTCTGTGCCTGCGGAGGGCGAAGCCAGTAAGGCTCAAGCGGTGGGGGAGAGTCAGTAAAAATGGAGATCAGTGCTGCATTGGTAAGAGAGCTTCGGGAAAAGACCGGGGCTGGGATGATGGATTGTAAGAAGGCCCTGCTAGAGTCGGCGGGAGATATGGAGAAGGCGGTAGACTATCTTCGTCAGAAGGGTCTCGCCCTGGCATCACGGAAGGAGGGCAGGGCGGCCGCCGAAGGTCTTGTGGGTTCCTATATCCATGGGGGAGGTAGGATCGGCGTCTTGGTGGAGCTCAACTGCGAGACGGACTTCGTGGCTCGTACCCCTGAGTTTCAAGATCTCTTAAAAGATGTCGCCATGCAGATTGCCGCTGCGAATCCACGGTATATTCGCAGGGAGGATGTGCCAGAGGATGAGTTGGAGAGAGAACACCAAATCTATCACCAACAAGCGATTGAGTCGGGTAAGCCCGAAAAGTTAGTGGGCAAGATCGTGGATGGGAAGATGGAACGCTTCTATTCCGAGGTTTGCCTCTTGGAGCAGGAGTTTATTAAGGACCCTGATCGACAGGTGGGGGATCTGATCAAGGACGCTGTCTCCAGGCTCGGTGAAAATGTTCAGGTGAAGCGGTTCACGCGTTACCACATCGGGGAAGGGGTCCCAAGGCAATAGTCGAATCGAGCGGAGCATCGATGGGCAGTAGGAGCCTCAAGTATAAGCGTATTATTTTGAAAGTCACTGGAGAGGTTCTTGCTGGGGTTCAAAAGCATGGAATTGATGGCCCGACTATACGCGGCTTTGCCGAAGAGATTAAAGAGGTCCATGAGTTGGGGTGTGAGATGGCCTTGGTCATGGGAGGGGGAAACATCCTGCGCGGGGCCCAGGCAAGCGAGGATGGCATGGATCGTGCCAGCGCCGACTATATGGGAATGTTGGCGACGGTGATCAACAGTTTGGCCTTACAGGACGCACTGGAAAAGATTGATGTTTCAACCCGTGTGATGTCGGCCATCGAGATGCGCCAAGTGGCCGAACCCTACATTCGTCGACGGGCAGTGCGCCACATCGAAAAGCATCGAGTCGTTATCCTTGCCGGAGGAACCGGCAACCCGTATTTCACCACCGACACAACTGCAAGCCTTCGTGCCATGGAGATTGGGGCAGAAGTGATTCTTAAGGCAACCAAGGTTCAAGGCGTTTATGACGCGGACCCGCTGAAGAGTAATCAGGCCAAGATGTATCACGAAGTGAACCATATGGAGTTGCTCAGAAAAGGATTGAAGGTCATGGACGCAACAGCCGTGTCGCTCTGTATGGATAATCAACTCCCCATCGTGGTCTTTAATATTCTGGAAAAAGGTAATATCAAAAGGATCATCTGTGGAGAGCGAATCGGGACCCTTGTGACCATGGAGAGCAAATGAACGAGACCTTTTTCTCTGATTTACAAAAAGAGCTCGATAAAACGGTAACGACCTTCCGGAGGGATCTATCAAAGATGCGGACGGGCCGTGCCTCTACAGCCCTGTTGGAGGGAATAATGGTGGATTATTATGGGACACCGACGCCCCTGAAGCAACTGGTCAATCTCACGGT
>JACZQL010000468.1 GCA_022545745.1 Deltaproteobacteria bacterium
ACTAATAGAACAGCCATCGAAGATGAGGAAAGGTCGGGCAGCCCAATGCAGAGAATTTTGGAGCCAGAAGAGGTCTCAGATCTAGCCGTATACCTGGCTTCGGATGCGGCTCGGGGGATCACGGGTCAATCGATGAATGTCAATGGCGGTTCGATCATGGATTGACTTAGCGGGATACCGGTTCACCTCACTCAACTATGTGGAGTATCTCATGGAACAACGCTTGAGCATGATCACTTTGGGGGTAGCTGACCTGGAAACATCGAAACAGTTTTACGAGCAGGTAGTTGGCTGGAACTCGGCGCATGGACCCGACGGAATCGCATTTTTTGACCTCGGAGGAATGGTGCTCTCCCTTTACCCGCACGCCGACCTGATTAAGGATATGAGCCCTGGAGAATCCTCAAGTTCTAATTCTGCCTACCATGGATTCGCTCTAGCTCACAACGCCCGACGCAAAGAGGAAGTAGATGCAATCTTTTCCAGACTGAAGGCCAAAGGAGCTACGATAATCAAGGAGCCTGAGGAAGCGTTCTGGGGAGGTTATTCGGGTTATTTTTCGGACCCTGATGGGCATCCTTGGGAAGTAGCCTTCAATCCCTTCTGGTCCATTTTGGAAGACGGTCGGATTTCAATGGGTGCTTGACCGTTTCCCCTTTATCATTTCTTCGACGGAGCGCCCATGCAACGGTTGTCATGATAGGGGAACGTGTCGTCGACTGGATTGCGTCGGGTGAACCCAGTCTTATCTAGCCTGTCCGCGAACACTCCTCCGAACAGGTTTAGGACAATCCCGGCATGGCTTGCGCCACCGACGACGGTCATGTTGAGTTCTAGGAGTAGATATGCCTCGCCAAGAATACTTCAGCCCCGAAACGTTGCCGCCAACCCGGGGCTATTCTCAAGTCGTCAAGGTAGGCAACACCGTTTATATTGCCGGCCAAGTTGGAATAACGATTGACGGGAATGTGGTCAGCAAAGGTGATGCCGCGGCACAAGCCCGGCAAATATGGCAGAACCTGGAAGCTGCGGTTAAGGCGGCGGGTGGCGACCTAGAAAATATTGTTAAAACCACCACTTATGTGACTGATATCACACACTCCGCAGCGGCCCGACAGGTGCGTGCCGAATTGTTCCCAACAAATCCTCCGACCAGCACGCTGCTGGTGGTGTCCCAACTAGCCAGCCCCGATTACCTGATGGAAATTGAGGCCATCGCGGTGGTGGACTAGCTCTCTCGGATAAAGGCGGGAGGACCGTTATGGGTACCCGAAGACCTTCTCTGGTGCCCGAGCAGTTCGGAACGCTTCTAGGCGTGCGGATATTGTCCTCGGGCAGGGCCCTTACACGCTGTGCCGTTGAAGCAGGTCTGTTCATAAAGGCGCCCGCATCATGACATTCGCCGGTCTACTGATCCTGGCCTCCGGCTTTTTGCTCAATCACATCGAGCATGTCCATGCGTTCCAGCTGGGCATCGAAAAGATTAGCAGGAAACGTACGGGCGAATTCCTTTTTGGCGGTGTTGATGAGTTCTCTCACCATAGGTGCCTGGCGGGAAGCCGGACTGTACTTTAAATATTCGCGGAAATGATAAATCGCCAAGACAGGATCTTTCGTACGCTCCAAGTAGAGTTGGCCCAAGTACAAGTGTGACTCCGGCGCGATCGGCGTGGAATCCACCACTTTGAGAAAGGATGACAGAGCCTGATAATGGCGACCCTGGCGTAAATAATCTTCCCCATTTTTAAAGATTTTTATAGTGTTTTTATCTTTTGAGAGATGAAAGGAGAATTTTGACCAGTCATTGATAATTATTTTTTCTTCTATCTTAGCAGGAGTGTGCTTCTTTTTAGGAGCGTCTTGGGGTGATGTAGGCTTTGCCCGCTGTGGGGCCAAATAGTCGGCCAGTTCATTGACATAGACTTCATCTTCTTCTTTGTCGAACTCGTAACAGTATTCGTCAATTTTCTGCTTTAGCTCATCGAGAGTAAATTTAAAGCATCCTGTATAAGCCTTTTTGTTTTTGCCGAAGTATCGACTGATTTTAGAAAAGCCAATAGCGTTATTGAGTATCTTAAACTCATCATTCTTTTCTCTTAGGCTGCTTTCATAATCTGCTATGCGGGACAGTCGGGTACACCTCACTAGCTTTGAGTCTCTATTAACTTGGAGCAACGTAGAATGACATGCGATATGTGAAGGTCGAACATTCCAGAAGTGCCCTTTCGGCAAGTTCCAGGACCACGGGACCCCTCCAGATCCGCGACTCCGGTATGCCGGCGCCCACGACCTGAGTCCCCCGCAATTGGAAGATGTGCTGGGCAAAGGGCAAGTCAGGGCACTGTCACAAACCCCCCGTCTCCTCCCAGCTAGGGGCAACCCAAGCTGGGAGCTTTTGTCACAAACTAGTACCTTTTGGACATCAGTACGGGGTACTGGCCCCGGGCCGGCGGGAAGCCGATCAGGATTCGCGTAGCGTTCTGTTGTCATTCTTAACGCCGTGCCGCCACCGCGCAGAATCGGTCGAGGACCTTGGC
>JACZQL010000028.1 GCA_022545745.1 Deltaproteobacteria bacterium
ACTCAACTCGTGAGAATACTTGTCTTCAGAACTAAGCGAGTAGGGGTTCAGAAGTGTCAGTTCGAGGACGACAATGGTTTTACTACGTCAGCCTCCGTAAACAATGATATTGATCTCCTCGCTGAGCCGCTCATTTCCTGCCGGATAGCTTTCAGGGGTGAGATCTCTGAGGCTGCCGCGCTTCGGCAGCAAATCAGGGCGTGCCAGATAGGAGCGAATTGCTTCGTTGATCATCTCTCCCATGGTCTTTCCCTCCAAAGCCGCCCTGGCCTTCAGCTCCCTGTAGGCTGCTTCATCAAGATTGCGAATAGTGGCATTCATGTGTGCCTTGTAACACAAGTGTTCATTGTATGATAGAAGCAATAATAAGAAGTTAGACCCTTTCCAGGGAACCCCATTCAGGCGTTTTGACGCCAAATGGAACTTCATCTACTGAATGAGCGGCACTGCAGCGGCGAGGTCATAGTTTATGAGAGCCCGGTTAACCGCAGATTTACGCAGATGGACACAGATATTTCTTTAAGAATATTACCGCAGAGGCGCAGACCGATTGTGAAATCCTAAACAAGTTTAGATAAAAATCCGAAATCCGAATATCGAAATTCGAAACAATACCGAAATTCAAATTACCAAAATACTAAACTATTCAATTCTATAGTTTTGGACATTAGACATTGTGTCATTCGAGATTGTTTCGTATTTCGCTTTTCGTGCTTCGAATTTCTGTCATTTCTGTGTCTCTGCGGTGAAATGTCCGAATCCTTATCTGCGAGAATCGGCGAAAATCCGCGGTTAAAAATTCTTGGCACCTTCAGTTGGTGGCGAGGTCAGATTGCAATGACAGGCTCCTTCGCTGTAACCTGCTTATAAGATGCCCATGATTCAAACCGTTTCCCCCAAAAAGGCATCCACGGTGATTCTCATCCGGCCGGACAACCAGGGAAAGTTCGAGGTGTTCATGACCCTGCGCCCTCCTGAGATGAAATTTCTCGGGGGATTTTATGTCTTTCCCGGCGGAAGCATCAGAAAAAGGGACTACTCTGAGGCTATGCTCAATCGTTGCCATGGGCTCTCCGGGACAGAAGCTCAAAGTATTCTTGGCAACCAGCTCAGCGCCGAACTCGCTATGGGTCACTGGGTGGCGGGGATCAGAGAGCTCTTCGAAGAGGTGGGAATCCTTCTCTACGTCACAGAAGCTGGCGAACCCTTAGACATGACACACGAGAAACTTACAAATAGGTTGGCCGAGAAGCGGGAAGCCTTGGTCCAAGGGTCCCTAGATTTCCCGACCCTGCTGGAATCGGAAGGCCTCCTTTGCGACCTGGGTCGTGCGGTCTTTTTCTATCACCGGGTGACCCCGGAGATGTACTCCATTCGGTTTGATACCCGCTTCTACCTGGCCCGCTTACCATCGGGCCAGTCTCCATTGGCCTCCTCCGAGGAAGTCGCCGATGGCCGGTGGATTACTCCCGAACAGGTCCTGAATGCCTCCGAAAGGGGTGACTTCCCGGTCATTCCACCGACAACGACCTCGTTAAAGACCCTAGCGGCATTCGATTCTTGGCAGAGTCTTTGCGCCGAGTACCGGTTGCGTTAGCAGGCTGCTGAAAAAGACTCATATGCCACCAGCTTGCCTTAAGCAGGCGTTTAGGATAGTTGCGCTCGATCGTCGCGCAAACAGCTTTTTTCAACAACCTGTGAGGAGAACATAGCCAGCAAATCCGCCCACTGTTATTTTTTGCGTCATGTAATTGAGAAGCTGGTAACGCTAGCGTCACTTGTTATGAAGGACGAACCAGATATACCCCTTCGGGTCACCGAGAATCTCGCGGAGGCTGAAGAGTGGATGCTTGTTCTTGAGGCTGACGGGCTATCTCCGGCGGTGCGGCACACGAGCCGTGGGTTTGCTTTGGTCGTCCCAGCCAGCGAGGCGGAGCAAGCGGTTACAGCCCTCGCTGCCTACGAGACCGAGAATCCACCTGTATTGCAGGTAGAGGATGAGCCCCATGGGGCCGGATACCTGATCGCTGGCTTTACCGTCGCAGGTGTACTTCTGGCATTTTTCTCTATCACCGGAGAGCCGAATCCCGGGAGCCTTTGGTTCAAGCGTGGCAGCTCAGATGCGGCCTACCTCCTGGGCGGTGAGTTGTGGCGCAGCGTGACTGCGCTCACCTTGCATGTGGACCTCGGACATGCCATTTCCAACGCCATTGCCATGGCCCTGTTCCTAAGCGCCGTGTGTCGCTCGCTCGGTCCAGGACTCGGCATCGCCATTGTTCTTCTCGCGGGCGCCGGAGGAAATCTGGCAAATGCTCTCTTGCAGGGTCCTACCCATGTCTCGGTGGGGGCCTCCACGTCGGTTTTCGCCGCTGTTGGTGTGGTTGTAAGCTTAGCCGTCGCGCGGCGCCGCCGCAGGGGGTCCTATGGGCGCCGTGTCTGGTTACCGATTGCCGCCGGATTCGCCCTCCTGGCCATGCTGGGGACGGGTCAGTACCGAGTGGATCTCTGGGCTCATCTCCTGGGCTTGCTGACCGGGAGCCTGTTGGGGGCTGCCGTCGCCATTTATTATCACCGTGCGCCGGGCCCTCGCGTTCAATGGACCCTCGCGGGCGCCTCGCTCGCCCTGGTCATTGGCTGCTGGGCCCTTGCCCTGCGGTATTGAACGATAACTCGTTTAATTGTAATTCTTAGTTGTTTCGCCATGGGCAACTGAACTAGGGCTTTGAGGAGCATGAAAAAAGAGAAAGCCGAGACCCCTATAGCTTTTCCCGGGCCTGTCCCGGAGTCTGAATGGGCCGCTTGGTCCGATGAGAAGCTCCTGGACATGCGGATGTGTGATCTGCAACTCGAGATCCAGGACACGGATCTAGAGAAACGAATTGAGCATCTCTTCCAAGAGCTAGAGGACTGGGGCCTGTGTTTTCGCCCCTTCTTCTGGCTATCGGATGATTGGTTTACCCCTGACGGCGTCTCCGGAATCGCCATCCCATTTTACCTGGCCCATCCACGCCTGACACGGCTTGAGCTCAACAAGATGTTTGAGGTCGAGGGTGGGACTCCCGAGTGGTGCCTGCAGATCCTGCGCCACGAGACGGGGCACGCCATCGAAAATGCCTACCTGTTGCGTCGACGGCGGCGGCGACAAAAGTTGTTCGGCAAATCATCGAAGGCCTACCCCGAACACTACACACCCAAACCCTACAGCAAGAGTTTCGTCCTGCACCTCGACTCCTGGTACGCCCAAAGTCATCCCGATGAGGATTTCGCCGAAACCTTCGCCGTCTGGCTGGACCCTCAATCCATGTGGCGAGAGCGCTATGCGGGCTGGCCCGTGCTCAAAAAACTCCAGTACATAGACCAGCTCATGCATGAGATTGCGAAGCGAGAGCCGTTGGTGGAGCCGCAAAGGCGCGTTGAACCCGTAACTCGACTGAGCAAGACCCTGCGCGAGCACTACCAAAAAAAACGCCGACACTATGGTTTAGAACACCCCAATTTCTACGACCGTGATCTCAGAAGGCTGTTCTCCGACGCCCAGGAGTTCAAAGGGAATATGACGGCGGTGTCTTTTCTGGGTCGGAATCGCAAGGAAGTTCGACGCAAGGTGGCAAGATGGACAGGTGAATACCAATACACCATTGACCAAGTCTTACAAGATATGATCGACCGGTCTCGGGAGCTCAACCTCAGACTGGCGAATAACGAGGATCAAACGAAGCTAGACTTTACGGTCCTCCTTACGGTGCAGACGATGAACTATCTCCATAGTGGTCGTCACCGGCTGGCATTATGAAGAAGCTACGCGTTCTTGCACTGATGCACGAAGATCTCGTCCCCCCCGAGGATACCTCCGGTGTCGACCTTGGGACAGCGGAATGGAAGACGGAGTACAACGTCGTTTCAACGTTAGGTGGGATAGGCCATGAGGTCCTGCCCCTCGGGGTGCGCAGCGATCTGGAGGTGATTCACAAGACCATTGAGGAATGGAAGCCTCACATCGCTTTTAATCTCCTCGAGGAGTTCGACGGGGTGGCTATCTATGATCAAAACGTGATCGGCTATCTCGAGCTATTGGGGATGCCGTATACAGGTTGCAACCCCAGGGGACTGATGCTGGCTCGTGACAAGAGCCTCTCAAAAAAAATCCTGGCATATCACAGGATCCCCTACCCCGACTTTGCGTTTTTTCCCATGGGACGAGCCGCGAGGAGACACAAGCGGCTGGCCTATCCTATGATCGTCAAATCTGTGTCGCAGGAAGCCTCACTGGGGATCTCCCAGGCCTCCATTGTGGATGACGATGACAAACTCCGCGAGCGCGTGGCCTTCATTCACAACAGCGTCGGAACAGACGCCATCGCCGAACGTTTCATCGAAGGACGGGAGTTGTACGTAGGGGTCCTGGGCAACATGAGACTCCAGGTGCTTCCCGTCTGGGAGCTATTCTTGGATGGTTTGCCAGACGAGGTGCAGCGCATTGCAACTGCAAGGGTGAAATGGAACCCTAAATACCAGAAGAAATACGGCATCACGTCAGGGCCAGCCGAGGGACTACCCAACGGGATGCAGGAGAGGATTCAACACCTCGCCAAACGGATCTACCGCGCCCTAAATCTCAGCGGTTACGCCCGTATTGATCTCAGACTCGACCCGAACGGAAAGGTCTACGTGTTGGAAGCCAATCCAAACCCTGAAGTTGCCCTGCAAGAGGATTTTGCGAAATCGTCTCAAAAGGCGGGCACCCCCTACGCGGACCTGTTGCAGCGTATCGTCAACCTCGGTTTCCAATGGCGACCCGATCGGCTGGGCTAGCGTGATGGGGAGGACCAGCCATGCCCCGGTAGTTTGACAATCAGCCAAAAGAAAAGCTACGAATGGAGCTAGCACTTCGGGTGCTGCGGAGGAACAAATGCTCGTCAAAATGGCCAAAGGCGCCACCCCGGAACAAATTGCAGCAGTTGAGGACAAACTGCACGGGTGGGGGTACACAACCGGCAAAATGGCCGGCGAGGAGATCACCCTCATCGGGGCCTATGGGGATATTACCCGCCTACCGCAGGGCGAAATCCAAGAAATGGGGGGGGTCGAGAGCCTCATCCCAATCTCGCGGGCCTATAAACGAGCCGCACAGAAAGGTTCTCCAGGCAACCTCATCCACAATACCGTAAACATTGGAAATGTTGAGGTGGGGGGTGACAAATTGACTGTTGTGGCCGGCCCCTGCTCCGTTGAAAGTGAGCCCCAGATTATGGAGGCAGCTAAGTTTGTCAAAGAGGCCGGGGCCACGGCATTGCGCGGGGGGGTGGTTAAGTATCGCTCCAGTCCCTACAGTGGCTGGGAGGGAATTGGCTCCAACTCAGAAGAGGCCCTGTGCAATGGCCTGAAGCTCATCGTCAAAGCAGGTAAGGCATTTGGGCTACCCACAGTGGTCGAGGTGCTCGACCCTAACGATGTCACAGTGTACGAAGACATGGGAGTAGACTGCATCCAGGTCGGGGAACCAAACTCGAAAAACCAAGCCCTATTGAATCGTTTGCGCGACACACCGCTGCCGGTCATTCACAAGCGCGGCAACTCGCTGGACATCGAAGCATACCTATTATGGGCCGAGCGCATTATGGCCAACGGCAAAGAGAACGTCATCCTGTGCGAGCGGGGCATTATGAGCGCCAACAAATATACACGCAACACCTTGGACCTCGGCGGTATTGCCGCCCTGCACTATCAGCTCTCGTGCCTGCCGGTGGGAGTGGACGCCTCCCATGGAACCGGGATACGTGACCTTGTTCACAGTATGACCCTGGCCGGCATCATGGCCGGTGCCTCATTAGTCCTGATCGAGGCCCATCCCAACCCGCTCATTGCCAAATCGGACGGTTTCCAAGGGTTATTTCCTGAACAGCTCGTTCAGTTGGTGATTGCCTGCGACCAAGTCTGGGAGCTGCGCAAGCGCATCGATTCTCTCTACATACCAAGCGCAACCCTGGAACGTGACTACAACGGCCGGTCGTCCACCGACAGGAAGCGTTTTTTCGGATCCACCTGAGCGTTTTGAGAGGAGACCTGTCCCCCCGTCCACACAACGACTAAATCATGACAGAGATAGAGACAGGGACAGGGAAATACAAAGACAACTAGAGCTCGTGTTCAGGCCAAGGCAGATTGTCCATGAAGGTCCACTTTTTAGGCTGTGGTGACGCCTTCGGTAGTGGGGGAAGAAATCACAGTGCCTACCTGGTAGAGGCCTCTGATCGTCTTTTCCTGCTCGATTGCGGTCCCACGACCCTCTTGTCGATGAAACGGGCAGGCTTGGATCCACAACAGCTGGACGCCATCATCCTGAGCCATCTCCACGGCGACCACTTCGGCGGGCTTCCCTTCTTTTTCCTGGAATACCTTTACGGAAGCCCACGCACCAAGCCCTTGTCCATTGCGGGTCCGCCCACCACCGAGGAGCGTGTTCGCACATTGACCCATTGCATGTATCCAGGCACTTCAGAGCGCATGCAATCCCTTTCAACCGAGTTTCACATCCTCGAACCCGGGAAGCAGGAGTCCATCGAGGGAATCGAAATCCTTCCTTTCCGTGTCCCGCACCAGGTGCGAGAGATTTCCTTGGGGCTAAAGATCAGCTATCAAGGAAAACAAATCCTCTATTCAGGAGACTCGGCGTGGACGGATCAATTCGTCACCCATGCTCAGGGGGTGGACCTTTTTATCTGCGAATGCTCTCACTTTGAACGTGATACCCAGGACCATATGTGTTACCAAAGGATCAGAGAGAATCTCCCCCGTCTGAAATGTAAAAACCTGGTGCTCACCCACATGGGCGAAGAAATGCTGGCTCACAGACTAGAACTGCCTGTGAAGTCAGCCGAAGACGGGATGGTGGTTGAAATTTAGGACAGATCCCAGCATAAAACTGAAAGGGCTACCCATGGAAGTTATCAAAGGCCACTTCAAGGACACCAAAGGCATCCCGCCCAGCGGTTTGTGCGTCGGCGTCCATCGAGCCGGGGCCATCCATATGAAGATGGTAGAGAAATACGGAGACGGCCTTTCGGTCTGGTCACTCAGGCCCGACCTGGATTTTGTGGCCTTCAAAAAGGAGGGCCTGGGGGAAAAAGGCATCCGCGCTACGGATGACATTGAATCCATCCAGGGCGACAAGCTCATCTATGGAGTCCGCGGGGCCCCACCGGAGATTCGGCAGAAGGCCCGAGAACAGGGGCTTGAGCTGCTTGCGGACGCCACCTGCCCATTCGTGCTCGAGCAGGAAAAAGCCGAGGTGGAATTGCTGCAGCAGGGGTTCAACTTGGTGGTATTGAGTAGCGCTACCCATCACGGTATCCCACGCTTGTTAGGAATAGCTAAAGAGGCGGGACGGGACGTTTTCATCGTGGAAAAAGAAGAGGATGTCGACAAGATCCGCCTTACCCGTTTTGAGCCCATCGGTGTGATCGTTCAGACCACCTTCTGGATGGAATCCTATAAAAAGATCATGGTTCGAATCCTGGATCGCTTTTCCAACGTCCGGGTCCGGAACACCGCTTGCATCGATTCCTTCCAGCGTCTCCCTGAGGTGGAAAAACTGGCCAAGCAGGTGGAGGCCATTGTTGTGGTGGGTTGGACTGAGGGGATGACCACTCGCATGTTAGAGGTGGCTAAAGCCTCCAACCCCTGCGTCTACAAGCTCGAGAAGGTGGAAGAGCTTGAAGCCGATTGGTTTCGGGGCAAGGAAAAAGTGGGAGTCATCGGCGCCAATGAAACTCCCGACTGGATGGTGGATGAGGTCATCGAGCGGATCAAATCTCTCTCAGCGTAAGCAATCAGCCCCATGCCAAAGATTACCTTCATGCCCTCAGGACAGAGTTTTGAGGTGGAAGAGGGGACCACGATTCTCACCGCCGCCATTCACAATGGCCTCCACCTCCCCCATGATTGCACCGAAGCCATCTGTGGAACCGATCGGGTCAAGGTCTTATCTGGTCATGCAAACCTGAGCGACAAGAGCGACAACGAAGAATTGACCTTGAGTATGTTGAACTCCGGCTCTGATGACCGTTTGGGCTGCGTGGCGCAGGTCCTCGGAGAGGTGGTCGTAGAAATTCCATCGCCGTCTTAATTTCTCCCTTCCTGCACAGACCTGCAACAAGGAATTCCCGTACAGGACTCAATGGATGGGTCGTTTAATTGCGCTGCAAAGGAGTTACAACGGACAACGGCTAGACCTCCATCCCGTAGAAGCGCTTGCCGTTGTCAACAAGGATTTTCTGTTTGGCTGTGTCGGGGATGTCTGTGCGAGCCTCGAATTTCCGAATGGCCTGCGCAAGGTCGGGCTCGTGCGGGTAGTCGCTTGCGTAAAGGATCAGGTCCTCTCCTATCCGCTCAATGACGTAAGGGAGCATCGCCTCCCACAATTCAGCATGAAAATAGATCCGGCCGTCTCTCATGTATTCACTTGGCTTTTTCTTCAGCAGCGGGGCCTGGGGAGTGCGATTGCCATATTCCACATCCAGACGGTCCATCAGAAAGGGAATCCACTGACATCCCGCTTCCAAGGAAGCTAACTTAAGTTTTGGAAACCGCTCGAGGACACCTTCCAGGATGATGCTCGTGAGCTGAATCATCTGAAGAAAAGGATGGGACAAAGTCCGCGCCTCGATGAGATTTTGGAAAAAATCGAACCCCAAACCCTTGGACGGGGCGCCATGAATAGCCAGGGGACACCCGAGCTTTTCTGCCTCTCTGTACAGAGGGTCGAAGTAGGTATCACCCAGGGGCTTT
>JACZQL010000029.1 GCA_022545745.1 Deltaproteobacteria bacterium
CCCGAAGAGCAGGAAAGGCTTTACCGGAAATCGCCTCAGAATGTTGTACGTCTCATTCTCAATCAAGGGCCTAACCCCTACGAAGAAGCGGCTCGCCTTTTTGAGCAGTGGCAGACGGATGGTGTCTTTGTTCGGGTCGACCAACCAGCAATCTATTTTTTGAGTCAGCGCTTCCCCCTAAAGAGTGGAGAACAAAAAGAGCGCCTGGGATTTATTGCCCTCACTCGGATTGAAGACTTTTCCAGCGGAAGCGTTCACCCCCACGAGAACACCTTCCAAGGTCCCCGGGAGGACAGAATGAAACTCCTCCATGCCTGCAAGGCAAACTTGAGTCCCATCTTTGCTCTCTATTCGCAACCGAGGCAGACCATCACTGAGGCGCTGAAAGAACATATCCAAGGAGTTTCCCCGAACATTCAGGTCAAAGAGGATGGCAAGGGATCGTCCCTGCTCTGGCAGATCACTGACCCTGAGGTCATTCGCCTGGTTCAGCGGCAGATGGAGGATCAACCTTTGCTCATCGCCGACGGCCATCACCGATACGAGGCCGCCATGAATTACCGTAACCAGCTGCGTGGCGAGCAATCCCAATGGACCGGTCGAGAGGCCTATAACTATGTGATGATGTATTTTTCAAACATGACCGATGACGGTTTAGTGATCCTCCCCACCCATCGGCTAGTCCGGGACTTTGACTCCATTCCGTTTTTGCAATTGGAGGAATCACTCCAAACCCACTTCAACGTTGACCAGTATCCCAAGACCCAAGATGGGAGGCGCTCGTTTCTCCAAGATCTTCAGAAGGGAGGGAAAAGACACCGGCTTATTGGCGCATCCTTCAAAGGGGATCCCCGTTATCTCATTCTCCGTTTGAAAAACAAAAAGACCATGCAAAATTTGGCCAAGGAAATGAGCCCCGCCCTGCTGGAACTCGACGTAACCATTCTCCACTTGCTAATCTTGGAACAAATTCTCGGGCTCACTCCCGAACGGCAGGTCACCAACGACACCATCAGTTACCCGCAAGATGAAGAGGAAGCACTGAAGGCGGTAGAAAGGGGAGACTACAAGGCAGCGTTCATCTTAGGCCCGCCACGGGCCCAGGAGATTTTAGCCATTGCACTCGGCGGAGAGAAAATGCCCCAGAAGTCCACCTATTTTTATCCAAAGCTACTGAGTGGTCTCGTCATTAACAAAATCGATCCCGACGAGCAGATCCAAGACGAGACAGGGTCCGGTGCTGCTTGAGACATTTGCACCTGCTGCCGCTAAGCCTATTAGTAACCGTGAGCAATAAGGAGAAGGCATTCATTCGAGCCAGTCGAGTGGCACACCTGGCCACAACCGACAAAAACGGACATCCCCACATCGTTCCTATTTGTTATGTATTGGACCGAGAAGACCTCTATTCCCCTATTGATGAAAAACCCAAACGGACAGCTCCCCTCCGCCTAAAAAGGATAAGAAACATTCTCACCAACCCCCATGTCTCGGTAGTCGTGGACAGATACGAAGACGATTGGAACCGGCTAGCCTATGTCCTAGTTAGGGGGAAGGCACAAGTGCTGACCCGGGGGCGAAAACACAAAAGAGCCGTAGCCCTTCTTAGAAAAAAATACCCACAGTATCGTTCCATGGCGATTCACCAGCGACCCATCATCCGCATCACTTTAACCCATTGCAACAGCTGGGGGACACTGTAGAGCCCCCACGGGGCATCGTTATTCGTATACTCGTTTAATCGTATATTCGAATCAACGATTAACGAACATACGAGTAACGTAGTTAGTGGGTCCTCTATTGCCGCAAGATGCACCATAGGATATGGGGAATTTTAAAGGAGGGAAGATGGCCCTAGTCATTAGTGAAAAAGAAACGAGAGAATTGATCGACATGAAGCAGGCCCTCAAGGTAGTGGAACAAATTTTTCACGACCGGGCAGGGGGAAAAGTGAGGAGTCTGCCTAGAAGAAGGCTAAGGAGCAGCACCAGGCAGCTCAACATCATGGCTGCGTGGCAAGCGGATTGGGATTTGATCGGCCTGCGGGCCTATATGGGAGGCGCGAATACGATCACGCTATACAACGGACAATCAGGTGAGCTGAGCCTGGTCCTTAACGCAAGATACCTGAGCAGTCTGCGCACCGGGGCTGCCAGCGGCGTGGCAGCGAAATATCTCGCTCCAAAGCACTCCAAGATCCTCGGACTCATCGGCACCGGTAAGCAAGCCACCTTTCAGGTAGAGGCCATCGTAGGTGCCTGCAAGGTTCAACAGGTACTGGTCTTCGGACGTAACCCAGAGAGGAGAACGGACTTTATCCGGCAGATGAGCAAGGTCATCCCTGTGGAGTTAAAGGAGTCCCCATCCATTGAGGCAGTGGAACAAGAATCAGACATTTTTGTGTTGGCCACGGACTCGACCACTTCGATCACGGATGGCAGCCATCTGAAGGACGAGGTGCTGGTCATCACCATGGGGGCAAACGCCACCGCCAAGCACGAGGTCTCAACGGATCTCATCCAACGCATGGATCTCGTGGTAACCGACGACATTCCCACAGCGCAATATGGCAGCGGCGATCTGGTGGATGCCTGCGAATCAGGGCAGACCCAATGGGAAGACGTCATTCCCTTGGCAAGGATTGTTAGCGGTGAAGAGCGATCCCATCAGGCAAAAAAAATTCTATTCCAATCTAACGGTATAGCTGACGAGGACTTGGCTGTGGCTCGTTATGTCTGGGACCAGGTGCAAAAGAAAAAATTAAAGCTGAAGTCTATTCCCGGTCTCTAGCGCTCTGCCTCAAACAAATCCACACCCTATGCTCCTGGAGAATCAAGCCCCAAGGTGGTCTGCCAACTGGTTAAGGTCACTCACCACAAAGCGGGGTTTCGTTTGCCCTTCCGGAAGGGCCTCCGACTTTCGGTTGATCCATGCCACGGGGATATTGATTTCCAATGCTGGACGGATGTCGTGAAAGTAACTCTGGGCCGCATGGAGCCAGCGGGCAGTTCCCTTTCTGCGCATGGCCTCTTCAAATTGACCCCTCCCAGGCTTGTAGGAACGGATCTCTCCCGCGGTCACGATCATCTCAAAAGAGACAGTCAAATGCCCAAGGGTTTCCAGTAATAGATCGTCATCTACATTGGAGAGAATGCCGAGATGAAAGCCGGAAGCTAACCTCTCCAGCGCTGGATTCGTATCGGGAAAGGGCTGCCAGCTGGGGAGACTCTTTGCCAGGAAGGATGCCCGCTCCTCCGTCACACTCCAACCCAGTTTCGCCGCACAGTCCCGCGCTGCCTGATTGAGAACCTGGCGATACGGGATAAACCCCTTCCCTTCAATTTCCGCCTCGGCAGCGCCGTAGGCAGCGATCACGCTCCCTCGTTCCAACTGGCGTCCATCCTTAGCGGCCTCGCTCCTGAAGGCGTCAAAGATACCTGCTTCCCAGTCGATCAACGTCCCGTAGCAGTCGAAGGTGATAAGGTCAAAATTCTTCATGCTCCCACCTTACCGAATCAAACCCATGAGTCAAGTCTCTGTACTTCTCGTCTATACTCGCACCGTTCCAAACAACCAAAACCAACCGCTATTTTCACGGACACGTTTATTGTCTAGGCACAATTATTGCCAGAAACCATACCAAACTAAATGCTGTAGGCACGGGCTGCCACACCCAGTCAGCCCTGCTGCGGTTCACATGATTTTGCATCCATGGTAACCTAAATAATACAATAACATGAACACAGAGAAATTGGGCCACACCACACCAACAATTGGCCTTTGGGAGCGGTGGAAAAGATTCGGGAAAAGAATTGGGGATTTCCAAGCACGGGCCCTATTGAGCATTTTTTACTTCATCATTCTTGCCCCATTTGCCATGATCATACGGTGGGTGAGCGATCCACTGGCCATCAAAACTGAAACCTTCCGGGGTTGGCAAGTCAAAGAGGAAGGGGAAGGCTCACCCAGGAAACGCGCGAGCCGGCAATTCTAATGGATGTCTTGGGTATCTCCTGCTACTTCCATGACGCCGCTGCGGCACTACTGCGTGACGGCCAGCTTCTTGCTGCAGCGGAGGAGGAACGCTTCACCCGCAACAAGCACGACTACGAATTTCCCCAGCATGCCATTGAATTTTGTCTCAGAGCCGGCGGGATCGAGGCTCGCAGCTTAGACTACGTGGCCTTTTTCGAAAAGCCCTTCGTCAAGTTTGAACGGCTTCTTTTAACCAACATGCAGACCTTTCCTCATTCTCACCGGGTCTTTCGCGAGGCGATGATCAGCTGGCTCGGTGATAAGCTATGGATCAAGCACCTCATCCAAAGACGGCTTGGAGTACCTGCATCTAAGATACTTTTCAGCGAGCATCATCTTTCCCACGCAGCCAGCACTTTCTTCTGTTCCCCATTTGAGGAGGCCGCCATACTTATAGTGGATGGCGTCGGGGAGTGGGCAACGGCCAGCCTCGGCGTTGGAAAAGGCACCGACATAAAACTCCTCAAAGAGATTAGGTTCCCTCACTCTCTGGGACTTCTCTATAGTGCCTTCACGGCCTTTCTGGGATTTGAGGTCAACGACGGTGAATACAAGGTGATGGGGATGGCCCCCTTTGGGGAACCTAGACACACGGACAAGGTTTATAAGCTGATCCGGTTAGGTAGTGATGGTAGCTTTGAACTGGACATGGACTACTTCTCTTTTCACTTCTCTGCGGACAAAACTTTCAGTGCAAAGTTTGAAGATCTTTTTGGCCCCTCAAGGGATCCCAATTCCCACTTTTTCACTGACGTGAGTGGATATCCATCTTACTTTGGTGAAAAGCCGGCAAACTACAAAGAGCTGGAAAAGCAGAATCAGTATTATGCTGACGTGGCCGCAAGTATTCAATCTGTTACGGAAGAGGTCCTGCTCAAGATGGCCCACTGTGCATTCAAAGAAACAGGGGCGAAGAATCTCTGTATGGCAGGGGGCGTGGCCCTAAACAGTGTGTCTAATGGGAGAATTCTTCGCGAGACCCCTTTTGAGCAAATCTACATCCAGCCCGCTGCCGGAGACGGGGGTGGGGCCATTGGAGCGGCCCTCTACGCTCATCACATGGTCCTAGGCCAGCCGCGGAGCTTCGTCATGGAGCATGCCTACTGGGGAGAAGAGCATCCACCTGAGAACATTGAGAGTTTTCTTCAGGAGAAGGGTATCCGCTACCAGCGACTCGAGAAAGAGGAAAAACTGATTGAGCTGGTCATCGACCAGCTTCAAAAGGGCCAGGTGGTGGGGTGGTTCCAAGGACGTTTCGAGTGGGGCCCGAGGGCTCTAGGGAACCGAAGTATCCTAGCCGACCCTCGGCGAGCTGACATGAAAGACATCGTTAACGTGAAGATCAAGTTCCGCGAGCCTTTCCGTCCCTTCGCTCCGTCTGTCCTGGCTGAGAGGGCCGGTGAATACTTCCAGCTGCTGGATCCACCGAGGCACTACCCCGCCCGCTTTATGCTTTACGTGGTGGATGTGAAGAATGCAAAACGGGACTTGATTCCGGCCGTCACCCATGTGGATGGGACGGCAAGACTGCAAACGGTTAGCAAAGAGTTGAATCCAAGATATTATCAGCTAATAGAGACTTTTGGACAGGCGACCGGGATACCGATCATTCTCAACACTTCTTTCAACTTGAAAGGAGAACCCATTGTCAACACACCCCATGAGGCACTTCACACCTTCAGCCAAAGTGGCATGGATGTCCTCGTGCTGGGCGATTATGTGATCGAAAAGCCTTTGAACTCATCGTAAGGAGGGAACACGCATGCGGTTAATCGAGAGTTTGATGAGTCGATTAGCCATCATGGGCGAACTTCTCTCTTTTTTCTGGAGACTCAAATGGTGGTGGCTGACACCTATGATTTTGGTGTTGCTGCTTTTCAGTGCCCTCATCATCTTTGCCCAGAGTTCTGCCATAGCACCCTTCATCTACACACTGTTTTAGATATACGATTCGCTGTAAGGAATGACCCCGTGACCAATAATTCGGCTCAAACCCATTTTCTAAAAGGCTGGATTCAATTAGCCGTTCTCATTGGCAGTATTTTTCTGATGTTCCTGGGTGCTGAAGGGTTAAGCCGATTATTATTATGGAAGTCGGCCCAAGCCCACGGTCCTAAACTCCATGATCTCTTTTACTTTGATCGTAACGGCCTCTTCCGTATTAAACCAAACTCGCGCGGTTGGCACAGGGGATACGACGAGCGACCCATTATGGTTGAGCTTAACTCAGATGGATTCAGAGGACCGGAACTAAGAGAGTCTCCTGCCAAGAGAATTATTTTTGTAGGGGATTCGGTTGTATTTGATGCCGGTGTGCAACAGGAAGAAACGTTTATCGCCCTTGCGGAAGATTATTTTGAAAGAGACGGGCAGGATGTCGAAATTATTAACGCCGGGACACCGGACGTAGGTGTCGACCAATATTGGCTTCAAGCAAAACACAACCGCTTCGACAATTACAAGCCTGATCTCATCGTTATAGGATTGTATCTCAATGACTCCCGCCCTCCACAAGGTTTTTTAGGAGAGAATCAGGATCAAATCATTGATTTTTTGAGCCATTCTCCGTTAAAACACCTAGCGTTAACCCACTATGTCAGGCAAGCATATATTGCCTTTCAGCTAAAAAGGGGAGGGAAATTCACCGAACGATTCGAATGGGTAGCTAGATACAAATCACACAAATGGATGGATAACCCGAGTGAATTCCAACAGTTAGTAAAGGAAGCCCAATTTGACTGGGGTGCAGCCTGGAATGTTTCGTTGGAAACAAACGTTTTTCCCGCCCTTATGGAATTAAGGGATCAATATGCAAGAAAAGGAGTCAAGATCGCAGTAGTCCTGTTTCCTGTAAATGTTCAAGTCTACACAAAGTTAACAGATTCATTTATTGACTACCCGCAAAGGCAAATGTCAAAGTTCGCAACTATAGCCGATATACCGTTCTTTGATTTGCTCCCCAGCCTAAAGAGGCAGAAGAACCTGAGGCCTTATGCGGATCCGGCCCACTTGAACAGAGTGGGCAATCGTATAACCGCCGATACGATCTACCCCTTCCTAAAAGCTCAATTAAACAAAGATTCTAAGAAAATCGAACCCTAGTAGATGATGGTAAAGTCTGTGACCGGATTAATCAAACTGCGCCGGCCATTGGGAGTGTGCCACGCCCCCTTCAAGCCCTAGAAAGGAATTTTCTATTCTGCTATCTTTCATTCTGGAGGTCCACGATGGCCAAAAGCAAAGCGCCTGCCAACGACAGACTCAACAAATCGGAAGCGTTCTACAAAGAGCTGGACAATAAACACCTGGTTGCACTGTGGAACATCACCTCTCGCCTCCTCCCCGAGGAACCACAGACCAAGGTGAAACCCTTTCTCTGGAAATGGGGCGATTTACGGGATCTGGCCTATCGTGCAGCAGACCTGATACCCCTCGAGCGAGGTGGGGAGAGAAGGGTCATCGCACTTGTGAACCCAGGGCTTGGCGGAAAGTACGCTGCCACCCACACCCTATGGGGGGCCGTGCAGATCGTGAAGCCTGGAGAGATCGCTCCCGCCCATCGTCATACGGCCTCCGCGATTCGCTTCATTATAGAAGGCGACCGTTCTTACACCAATATCAACGGAGACAAATGCGTCATGAGCCGGGGCGACCTGGTGCTGACTCCCAACTGGACCTGGCATGACCACGGATGTGAATCGGACAAACCCATTATCTGGATGGACGGCCTGGACCTTCCTCTGGTGGGAGACCTGGATGCCATTTTTTTTCAGCCCTATCAGGAACGCCGCTACCCAATAACGCTGCTCAATGATTCAGAAAGCAAATTCGGCGGGCCTCAACTCAGGCCCACGTGGGAAAGAACCGAGGCAGACACCCCTCCTCTGCTCAACTACAAGTGGGAACCCACTTACGAGGCACTGAAGAAAATCGGCGAGAGGCCAGCCAGTCCCTATGACGATGTCTGTTTTGAGTATCTGAATCCCAACACCGGTGGACCCGTTCTCCCAACCATGGGCTGCTATATTCAAGCCATCAGAGCCGGAGTTCACACCAAGGCCCACCGGCAAGTCAATAGCGCCGTCTACCATGCCTTCGAGGGAAGTGGCTACACGATTATTAACGGCCAGCGGTTTGACTGGGAGCAAGGAGATTTCTTTGTGGTGCCCCCTTGGGCATGGCACGAACATGCCAATGAAGGTCAGCAGGAGTCAATCCTCTTCTCCATCCAGGACACTCCTGTCATGAAGGCCCTCGGCCTATACCGTGAGGAGCCCTATCAGGAGAACGGGGGCCATCAAAGGGTTACGGGTAATTTTCCAAATCTAAACTAGGGAGAAAGGTACCGATGGCCAAATTCCTTGAATGCAGCGAGTGTAAGAAGATCGCCTTTTACTACGATGATTACGTTGGAACCGAAAAACCCTTTTACTTAAAGTTCATGAGATATCCAGACGGGACCAAGCCAGATTCGCCCAGGTGCTTTAGCTGTGGGGCCGTGCCCCGGCTGGTCCATACCTTCATCAAGGAAGAAAAGCCGGGAGCCAAGCATGAATAGCATACGAAGAGGATCGGTCTGGCCAGAAAACGATTGCAAGTGGTTCCTGCATGGGCATCCTCAGCCCGGGAAGTAAGGGGAAGGCGTTTCAGGAGCAAGAAGCTTTCTTGCCCCAAACCTTTCCAAAAGATGATTTTGCCTTGGGGTTTTTCTACCAAAAACAACTGCCGTGGGATCAGAATAAAACCC
>JACZQL010000469.1 GCA_022545745.1 Deltaproteobacteria bacterium
AGCGGTGGTTCAGCCGGTCGATCATGTATGGAACCCACATGGAGCCGGCCTCAAGAAATACTACCTTTAAGTTTGGAAAACGATCCAAGATCCCGCCGCTGATGAGGGCAACAAATCCCATGAGGACAGGAAAGTGGAAGGCAACGACGCCGGAAGGATAGATATGATCGTAAAGGTTGTTGATTGAAGGACAACCCCATCCCACATGGACCGCCAGGGGGAGTCCCTCCTCGCACAGTGCTTCATAGAAGGGTAATAGTCGTGGATTGTCCAGCTGATGATCTCCTGCGGTTCCCAACACCATCACGGCCGCCGCCCCTAGTCGTTTGACGTCATGCACCTCATGTACGGCCGCCTCGATCTGGTCCAGGTTCACCACGGCTGCAAATTTAAACCGATCATGGTCCGACAGCCAGTCGCCCAGCCAGCGATTGTAGGATGAGCAAAGCGCAGTCATCAAAGCCGGATTCGAGCTCAGCGGGTAGGCAAGAAAGAGCGTGGTATAGAGAACTTGGACAGCAATGCCCTCTTCGTCCATGATCTGTAGGCGCGCCTTGATGTCAGTCAGTTCCATACAGGCAAGAGATTCGGGTTTTCCTTGAGCGTGCAGTGCGGGTTTTCCATCGTAGCTTGTGGGCGTGCCTAAATTGATGCAACCTGGCCCCACACGCCTGGGAAATAGCTGTTCATCAATGATCCAGTAGGCCATCCCATCCATACCCACAACTCGAGGTCGCTGGCTGCGAAAGGCTGGATCTAGGTATGAGTCGCTGAACGTTGCCGGGCTTTCCTCTAAGTGTCCATCAGCGTCGATATAGTGCATGAATTCCACCTCCGGAAGAAAGAATCAGCCCTTTTATACAATCCTCTTCCTGGTGCGTCAATCTCAGAAATCTAATGCATCTGTAACCTCAAGAGAAACTTTGTCCTGTTCCCTGTCCTGGAAAAGACAAGCCCAAGACAAAAGGCACCGGAGACGTGGTTGCCATGTCCCGGTGCCTTTTTGCTGCTGGGTAGTCTCTACCCCTTTTCAATTTCCTATTATAGTTTTTAGCTTCGCCTTTGCCGAGTCAGGAGTAGCCAGGATCACCTTGATGTGTTTGTCTATTTCGGGCGCGGGAACGTAGTTGATGTCCATCTTTGTCTTCTTGGCAAGGGCAAGAAATTTGGGATCCTCCATGGTGTCCTTGAAGGCTTTGCGCAGAATATTGACTCTGTCTTTGGGTGTTTTGGGTGGAAGCGCAAAAGGGCGGAAGAACAAGTATTGGCCCATCCAGGCTCTAAAAGCGGCCCGAACTTCTTTTCCCTTGATGATATCCATATACTGGGGCAGGTCCTTCACCTCAGGGTCTGAGGATTTACCTTGAATGAGGAAGGGGATCATCTTATTATCACCTTCGGCGTCCAGCATATGCCTGGCCGTTATCTTCATGGAAACCCATTGCCAACAAGCGCCATCTGCCTCTCTTCTCTCCAGAGCTGCTCGAATCCCAGAGGTGCCCCCATAGCCAAGGACCGGCTTTACAGGTGCCCCCACAAAATCCCTTAAGATTCTAGCCTGCTCACGGGTGCTGCTCCCTGCCGCACCGAAGTTAAGCTTCTTTTTGGATTTCATGACATCGTCAAGGGTCTTGAGACCCGTAAAACCCATAATGACACAGGCCGGCTGGCCAACAGTCGGAGCACCGATCCACTGGAATTTTCGGAGGTCGAACTTCATCGCCTTTTCGCCCATCACTTGCTCCATGACCAGCCCACTAATAAGCATCGCCATGGTTAGCCCGTTGGGTTTGGACAAATTATAAAGATAGTTTCCAGCGATGAGACTTCCTGCTCCAGGAATGTTTTGCACTATAATGGAAGGGTTCCCGGGAATATTCCTGCCCAAATGCCTTGCAATGACGCGGGCGTAGGTATCGTAACCTCCTCCGGGATTGGTCCCCACGATCAATTTAATGGTCTTCCCTTTGAAAAATTCAGCCGCCCTTGCCTCAGATCCAACAACCGTGAAGATCAGCCCGGCGGCTATTGCCACATTCAACAGAATTTTCTGAATCATATTACTTTCCTTTCTCTACCATAGAGGTTAAGTGAGACTTTTGTTGATATTCTCCGTAGATAACAGATTGTGCCTCCGATCCTTATGTGCCAGCCCTCCTTTCTAACTGGCGAGCCGCTCCCGCGTCTCATTTTCGGGTGAGAAACTATCAGATCATGTCCTGCTATGTCAATCCCGGGTCGGCTGGGAATATTTTCGTTTGGTTTGGTGGGAATCGGCTCGATTCGGACCGTCCCTGTGCAGCGTTTTGTACCCGAATTTGACAACACCGTTAACGCGTACTAATAGAAAGAGCCGAAATTAGAGCTCTTGGGAGACTGGAATGGCAAATCAACGATTTAGCCTTGCGTGCCGCAACTACGATGGGACGAATGCGATCATTCGGGGCTTGGTTAAGATGCCAGGGGTTGACCTTGAAGTCATAGAGATGAGCAATTTGGCTGACATGTTTGCACGCATGTTCA
>JACZQL010000030.1 GCA_022545745.1 Deltaproteobacteria bacterium
ACCAGTGCCAGGACGACTGCGAAAAGCCCCAGCATGATTAAAACCGGCTTGCGACGTCCGACAAAATATCGAACGCTTATGAGTCCCGAAAGAATTCTTCCAGCGGCCGCAAGAATTTGACCGCCGGCCAGCAGGGCGGCGGCAAACACAAGGGGGAAATGAAGATCTTCCGTCAGGTAGAGCACAATGTAGCTCAAGTAGCACCACTGACTGCCGGCAAGGATCGACGCATAGAGCGTCACTGTCCAAATCTCTTTGTGCCGGACGATATCCCGGAGTCCACCGATGGGCGCCGCGTCTCGAGGGACCGGCTTTGGTGCAGGCTCCTTGTAGAGTCTAAGGACGGTAAATCCCATCCCGACGGCAATGACTCCCACGCAGGAAAGGGCAATGCGCCAGCCGAAGGCCAAGCCAAGGGACGGTAGCACCAGCGCCGCGATGGTGCCGCCCAGGGGAACCCCCGTTTGTCTGATGCTCATCGCCGTGGCGCGTTCGCGCTGCTCGAACCAACCTGCGACAGCCTTACTTCCTGCGGGTGTTCCCGTGCCCATGGGCACACCGAGGAGAAGCAGAAGCGGGACGAGGGAGGCAAAACCCGCCGTGAGATTGACCATCATAATTATCAAACCGCCCGCTATCGTGCCATATCCGATGATCAGGCGCTCTCCGAACCGGTCCGCCGCCTTGCCCGCCCAGACGGCGCTGGCCACAACCCCCGCATTGACGAGCGAGGCTAGGACGCCCACCTCCGCAAGGCTCAGACGGAGCTCTGTTTGAATGAGCGGTATGACCGTAGGAATACCCAGGTGGATGGCCGCCAGAGTCGCTTGGGACAACGTGGCAATGGCCAGATGGAACCAACGGTCCGAACTTTTTCCTTGTTCCAACAACGGTTCACGTTCCTTTGGCGGTTTTTGTCATTGATGCAGCCGTCCGTCGATTTTGAATGGAATGCCGATATCGAAGCCAAATGACAACCGATACCGATTTCCTAAAGTGAAACGGAAGTCAACCTTCATCAACCATCCCTTGACCCGCTCAGTATCTCTTGCCTCTGCGCCATATTCGCACAGGAAGACGACCTTAATAAGGTTACAGCAATTGTTGAGGATCTCTTTGCGCTTCTCGGCAAGGCGAGCAGCATTTGACTATGGTTCACTGGAACGACAAGCAAGAATTCAAGAACAGAGTGAAACACTGGGCCGAGAAGCTCGATGTCAAGGTACAAAGTTTAACCCTAAGACCAATGAAGAACAAGTGGGCGTCTTGTTCCACGAACGGAAATCTGAATTTCAACATCGAGCTATTATGCATGGATCGAGACGTTGGGGATTACGTTATCGTTCATGAGCTACTGCATTTTTCCATCCCTCATCATGGAAAGCTCTGGAAGAGCCTGATGCGGGCACACCTTGGGGAGTACGAGAAGTTCGATGGACGACTAAAAGATTGGAAAATACCCCATTAGGTATCGATTCAATCTCGGCAAACAGAAAAGTATCTTTGAATTCCAGCCTGCATCTCCTTCGGATACGCTAACCTAACCGAAAAGACCTTGACCAGGCTCACCAATAACCTGGAGCATCGACACTCGACTCGCCTAAACAAATTGGATGCTTTTTGATGGATCGCCTGGGTTGCCCGCAATGCCCTTAACGTGCGGGTTAGCAAGTGCTATCTGTATTTAGAGTATGCTGCCTAGCCTATTGACCGCCGATTTTTTGAGTCGTTTGGAATGTCTCAGGGTGCGGATGCGCAGGGAAGTCCTGGGAGGGCGCCCTGGCAGTTACTCCTCGCCGCGGAGGGGGACTAGTTTAGAGTTTGCTGATTACCGCACGTATTCACCAGGGGACGATATCCGTTATCTCGACTGGGGAATTTTCGCCCGCAGCGATCGACTTTACGTTAAACTGTTCCGTGAGGAGGTGGACCTCTTTGTCTATCTCTTTGTGGATGCCAGTGGCTCCATGACCTTTCCATCTCCGCGAGAGAAGTTTACCCCCGCTTGCCAGGTGGCACTGGCCCTTGCCTACGTCGTCCTGGCCAACCACGATCATGTCAAACTCCACTTTTTGCAAGGAAGCCCGTCCCCTCCCGCCTCCCCTTTTTACCGGGGTCGACACCGGATCATGGACTGCGCAGATTTTTTCTCCTCCTTGTCTCCCCGAGGGCCGCTGGAGTTTGCTCACGCCTTGGGAGATCATCTGAAACGGATCCGGCGCCCGGGTAAGGCAATTGTCTTGTCCGATTTCATGATGGCAGCCGAGGCATACCAGCGAGGCTTGAACCTTCTCAGGGCGTCTAACCTGGATGTCTTTGCGATCCAGGTTTTGAGCCCGGAGGAGTTGGATCCCCCTTTTCCCCGAGGGAGCCTCGCGGTGGTGGAAAACGAAAGCGATACGGAGGTAGGGCTTGAGTGGAACGGACCGATGCGCCGCGCCTATCAGGAGAGGTTGGCCACTCATAACCGCCAACTCAGGAGTTTTTGTCACCAAGGGGGAATCCCCACTTCACTTTATGTGACAGACCAAGAGATCAGTGACTTCGTGCTTCAGGCCCTACCCTCCATGGGCCTCTTTAAATAGCGGTCATGGAATTTCTCAATCCGGCTGGGCTCTACGCCCTTTCTCTTCTCCCGCTCCTCCTCATCCCTTATCTCATAAGGCGAAGGCGTCGCGTGGTCTTTTCCAGCCTACTTCTCCTGAGGGAATTCTCCATGGGCTCTTCAAGTCGATCTTGGGCTCGGCTTCGGCTTCCGCTGCTATTCTTTCTACAACTTATTTTTCTCGTCCTTTTGGTCTTGGGGTTAGGGGATCCCGTGCTGACTACAAATTTGCCCGAGAAGATCGCCATCCTCCTGGACAATTCCGCTAGTATGCAGACCGTCGAGGGTGAAAAGAGCCGGTTCGAAATTGCCAAGCAGAAGACACGACATTTACTGGGCAGCTTGGCCCCTGATACGAGAGTAAGCCTGTTCCTCACCGTCCCAGGGCTGGACCCCATTGGAGCGGTTTTGAATCCTGGGGAAGCGCTAGGTCTGATGGAACCCTTGAGCCCCTATGACCTGGGGGAACCTCAGGGCGAATACGAGCAGTTCCTTTTCCGCCTGTCTAAGGAGAGCAGTTACGATCGAATAGTGTTTTTCACCGATTATCGGGTGAGGGAGCCCGGTGGGTCCACGGAAGTCATCTCTGTGGGTGAATCCCAGGGGAATGTCGCCATCACCTCATTTGCCCTCACTCGTTCCTTTGCCTCTGACCGGTTGCAGGCCGCGGTGGAGGTGACCAACTTTGACTCCAAAGTGCGGAAGGTTAAGCTTTCACTCAAAGGTGACGGGAAAACTCTCTCTTCCAAGACTCCTACCATCGCAGCTCGCAAGACCGCTACAGTTTTTTTTGCAGGGTTTCCTTATAGTTCTTACTATGAAGCTGAGCTGCAATTACGAGATGCTTTATCTCTAGACAACGTACGTTATGGCGTTTTGCCCGCCGTTAACAGCAAATCCGTACTCGCGGTTTCCCCTAGAAGGGATGCGCTGCTCAGTCTCCGCGGCATCCCTGGGCTGAGGGTCAAAGTGATTTTACCGGATGCGTATAAAGGGAACGGCGGTCAGGAACAAAGACTGGAGATATTCCACTACTCTGCTCCACAAGTATTGCCTAAGAACGACGCCCTGTTTGTCCTTCCGCCTAAGGGAAACCCCTTGGTTTCTCTGGGAGAGCCCCTATCCGAGCCTACCATCACAGACTGGCGAGACCCCCATCCGCTCACCCGCTACGTCAATTTCGCCCTCTTTCGGCCCTCCTATGCTCGGCCAGTGGTACCACCGCTCCTGGCGAAAAAAATCATTGAAGGCCCAGAGGGACCGTTGGCAGTCATTGTGAGACGGCAAGGGTTTCGGTACCTGGTCTTGGGTTTTGACCCCTTTCCCTACCTTGCCCAGGCTAATCTACCCATGTCGATTTTTACGTTAAATCTGTTGAGCTGGTTTTTCGAAGGACTGGGAGACTCCACAACTGCTACGGGCGAAACCCTCAGGCTCCCAAGTCACAAGGGCGCTACCCTAGTGGGTCCAAGGGGGCAAAGGGTCAACGTCGGCGAGGGCAGCGACCTATTTTCTCGTACATTCTTTCAAGGGATCTATCGCGTGGACCAGGGGGGAGATGAGAAGGTCCGGGCCGTTAACTTTGACGATGTTAGAGAATCCGATCTGAGCTATTTCGCCACTCTGAAATTAACGCGAGGCGTAGGGGAACCCGCCATCCGCTCCACCACCGTTTCCTTATGGCCTTACCTCGTCGTGGTCTCCATCCTGCTTTTGTTTTTGGAGTGGTTCCTTAACCCAACTGCCATTCAGTCGCGCTTTTCAATGGCTCAGAGTCTCCGGGAGCGCAGAGCATGAGCGAATGGTTCTCTCAGGTCCAGTTCGCTAGACCTCTCCTTCTCCTGATGTTGGGGTTGGTGCCTGTCTTTTGGTTACGGTGGAGGCACCGTTCTACGGTGGTGGTCCTTTGGCGCTCTTTGGTCTTTTCGTTATTGGTCCTTGCCCTGGCGGAACCCCTTCAGGTTAGGGAAGTGAAAAAGGTGGTGCAGGAAGGCTTGCGCATCTATGCCTTCGATCTTTCCCACAGCGTCCCCGGGGCAATGCGTCGCTGGATGGAGGAGGTTACCAGGGAGCGCCTCTCCCCGGTCAAAAACGATCTTATGGTGGTCTTTGGCGGTGAATCTCGAGAGGTGCAAAATTGGGATGCTTGGTTGCGAGGGAAGACGTCGTTGGAGGCCATTCGGCCGGGCCAGACAAATCTGGAAGGTCTCATCTCCAAGCTCTTGGAGAGCCCAGGTGCCCCGCGGTCCGTTTACCTATTCACAGATGGTTGGGAAACAGAAGGTCGAGTGGAAAGGATCCTCTCTTCACTGCCACCCTCATCCCTTAGGATTTTTCCGTTGCTCCCCGCTGCACCGCTGGGGGTGGCCAACGTGAAGGTCAAAAGGATTATAGCCCCCCACACGGGAAAAAGCGGGGAAGGGATCCAGCTAAGGGTTGCCGTAGATAACCAGAACGCTGGAGAGGTCAGTGGAGAGATAATCCTTAAGCGGAACGGTCAAGGGTTTAAAACCGTTCCGGTCACAATCAAACCGGGGAGTCATCTGTTTTCCTATGACGCTCAGCTACCAGAGGGGGGTCTCAGCTCGTTTGAAGCCCGGTTTGTTCCCCAAAAGACCGAGACGGATCTCTATCTTCACGATAATCAAGCCACAGCGTGGGTAGCCGTGCGCCGAAAGGAGAAGGTCCTGATCCTTAATGGTAAGAAGGAGGAGGGCAAGATCCTCGAGGAGATCCTCAAGCGGATCGGTTTTCAGGTAACTTCTGTGGCCGTGGAGTCATCGCCACCGGAACCCACGGGTTTTAAAGCGGTGATTTTCAATAATGCGGCACGTGAACGTTTCTCTCCCAGCTATTTGGTTTCCCTGTCTAACTACGTCGACCGTGGAGGATCCCTCGTGATGTTAGGCGGGGAGGAGAGTTTTGGACCTGGCGGTTACAAAGGGAGTCCCATTGAAGATGCGTTACCCGTGCATCTCAAGGAACCGGTGGAGGACAGAAAGATTCGGGCCATCGTACTCGTGATTGACAAATCCGGCAGCATGCGCAGAGACAAAAAACTTGTTTATGCCAAGGAGGCGGCAAAGGCCTTAGCGACGAACCTCATGGAACATGACCTCATCGGGGTGGTCGGATTTGATGTTTCGCCTTTCGTTGTGGTTCCTCTGGGTTCACTGGATCGGCTGCGAGCTGTCTTTGGCGCTCAAGTGGACCGTCTGAAGGCCGGGGGAAGAACCTTTCTCTTTCCGGCCATTGTGGAGGCGCGAAATCAACTGGAGAAAAAAGCCGCGAGCTCTAAACATGTGATCATATTGAGTGATGGGGAGACGGGTGGGACGGGAAGCGATTACATCGATTTGGTCTCCGCAATGAAAAGAAACTTGAAGATTAAGGTCTCCACTGTGGCCATAGGAGCCCAGGCTAACGTCCCCCTACTGCGTAGGATTGCCCAGTACGGTGGGGGACTCTACCACCACACCTACGATCCCAGCACACTGCCTCAGATCGTATTACGCGAGATAAAAGAGGAACCGCTTAAGGGTCCGCTAGTGGAGAAGAAGCACCTCCCTGCCTTGGACAGCGCGTCACAGATCTTTCGAACCTTTCCCTATGCTGCCTTGCCTCCCCTGCAGGGATACGTTGAGACCGAAATCAAGAACGGAGCGAATTTAGATATGACGGTCTCCCGCGGGACAGAGAAAATCCCTCTGGTGGCCTCATGGGAATACGGCAAGGGTAGGGCCGTCGCCTTTGCTACGGATCTCCATGGACGCTGGACAAAGGATTGGATTGAGTGGGATGGACTGGAAGAATTTTGGCGCAGAATTTTTCATTGGCTGATTCCGTTCGAGGACCCGTTACCCCCTCACGAGGTGAGAATCAACCTTAGCGGCGGCCAGCCTATTTTGGATTTGTTTCTCTATGGAGGGAAGGAGGAGTCCGCCGTCTTTCGTTATTCTTACAGCGGCAAGGGGAGCAAGGGTCAAGGGAATCTCAGGAGAGTCGCCGCAGGTCATTACCGAACGGCCCTTCCCTTTTCTGCCGCTGGCGACTACCGCATAGCACTCGTTGAGGTAACAGGGGGGAAAAATATTTCCTTTCCACCCCTGGGTTATACACTTCCCTTTGACCCTAGGGCCGAGGCCCCGCGGGACCATTTCAATGCTGTGTTATTAGAAAAACTGGCCCAATGGACCGGCGGTTCCATCAACCCCGATCTAGGCGAACAGGTCAAACCAGCGGAGGTTCAGCGCGTCTCCCAGTCGCTGCGCTCTTTTCCTATGCTCTTGGCCATCATTCTCTTTTTGCTGGAGACCTTCCTGCGCCGGTTTATCCCCTGGTAGGGTTATCGATCTTCCCAGTGAGCCACTTCACATGGGCTTGGGTGCCTGCTTATTTTATCCATACGGATATGGTAAAAAAAGTTCATGGAGAAATCTTTGGATCGAGTTATTTTCGATCTCGGTGCTAGGCTAGGTTCCCTGGAAGGCTATCTCTATGGGGAAGAGCGAGTGGAGAAAAAGTATCTGGCGGGGTGGCTGCAGAATATTGACAAGGAGTTCTCGGGGCTCCCCGTTGAGACACGCAGCGAGATCGCCGGGGATTATGAGGAAGTCATAAGAAAGGTAGTGGCCCTGCTCCAGAAGACCTTTGGAGATGGGGATGCCGAAACCATTAGATGTAAGGATATGGCTGCCAGGCTAACAGGGGGTAACCAATGAAGAGGGTTGTGATTGAAATGATCAACGAGCAACTCACAGGGGGGAGCAATGCTGAGATTGGGCTTAAACTCGGGGACCTCATCACCCAAAGCCTCCATTGGTGGCAGAGCCATCTTGGCGATAAAGATCACATTGGCCTTGGCCGATGGCGGGTGGAGTCCATTGAGGTCAAGGAGATTCCCCCCTCGAAGTAAGGGCTGCGAAACTTGCACTGGGATTTTTCCTTGCCTAAGATGAAGTGGCTCGGCTGATACTCCTGCCATGATTTTGACGAAGCGGCAAAAAGAGATTCTCGATTACCTGACCACTTATACGGGACGCAATGGATATGCCCCGACCCTCGCAGAGATCGGGACTCGCTTTGGCCTGACCTCTTTGGCCACGGTCCATAAGCATCTCACGAATTTGGAGGAAAAACGGTTAATCCGGAGGCAAAGGAACCGGAGCCGGGCTGTGGAAGTGGTTGGCGACTCGCGGAGAAAAAAAGGTTCCGTGGAGGTTCCCCTGCTAGGAATGGTAGCGGCGGGGGCACCCATCGAAGCCGTGGAGATGGCCGATAGCCTAGCCGTCCCTGAAGATTTGGTCCGGGGTGATAACGTTTTTCTGCTTAAGGTCAAAGGCGATTCGATGATCGATGAGCAGATCCTGGACGGTGACCTCATCCTTTTGCAAGCCCGGTCTAACGCAGAAAACGGGGAGACAGTAGTTGCGCTGGTGGATGGGGAGTCTACCGTTAAGAAGTTTTATCGAGAGGATGGAGGTAGAATCCGATTGCAACCAGCCAATGACAGAGTGGAGCCCATATGGGTATCCGAGGGTCGGGTGGAAATCCGCGGTGTGGTAGTGGCCGTCATTCGAAAGTACTAGCAGGCTGCTGAAAAAGACTCATATGCCAACAGCCTGCTTCAAGCAGGCGTTTATGAAAGTAGCGCTTGATCGGCCGGGGATATTTTCCTGCTCTGAGCAGAGTCGCTCCAACGTACCGGCTAAATACGCCTCAGCTCGTCGATTTTTCGCGTGCCGCTCGGCTGAGCAAGGTCGAAGCCTCGCCTCTGAGATCTTTTTGACCAGCCTGCAACAGCTTTTTTCAACAACCTGCTGGACTGTGAGCAACTTTACAATTTAGGGGTCAGGTGCTAACCGAGTGTAACCAATCGCAAGGGGGTCATTATGGCGGCAGAAAAAGCTGGGGAAAAAGAAAGGATCTATTTCAGGGGTCTGGAGAATATCAGCTATGGCCTGACGGATGAGCTGAAAAGGATGCGCGATCTTCCGCGCGTGATCAAGTCCAAGGACCTTCCCCGTCACGACATCACCGGGCCGCCCCTTTGGAACCGCTGGCTCATGGAACCGGACATGAAAAGGATGCAGAGCATCCAGTCCCACATGGTGGACCTGGCTCCAGGAGGTTGCTCC
>JACZQL010000470.1 GCA_022545745.1 Deltaproteobacteria bacterium
TCTGATCGCAGCGGTGTATCCTCCTGGACCTCCTCCGATCACTGTGAAATCGAAAGACTCTTCCTTCATAAGCTAGGATTCTCCCTGTCCTTTAATCTTCATGGGCGAATCACCGAGTACGTTTCAGTGCACCCATAACACAGCGGCAATTTGATGTGCAAATCATTCAAACTAGCACACCCGAAAAGGCACATAAATCATTAGCAATAGAGATGCAGTAGAGGGCCCTCGGTGCTCGCTCACCGAGGTCTAAACTTGGGAAGGAAAATACCACCGCCAGCCTCCTCGAACACCACCTCAACCGGCATACCAATGGTGATCTTATCGATTGGGCAATTCACCACATTACTGCAGAACCTGGGACCCTCATCCAGGTCAATCCAGGCAACGATGTAGGGAACATCATTTTCGAATCCCCTGCCCCTGCGCTCGAGAACATGTCTAATAATGGTAAAGGAAAAAACCGTCCCATGTCCGGTAACTGGTCTCCACTCCAATCGGTCGCTTCCGCACTCGGTGCACGACGGGTGCGGACACCAAACGAATACCCCACAGTTGCTGCAACGTTGTATGATTAACCTCTTGTTAGCCGCAGCCTCCCAAAAGGGTTGGGTCAAGGGGCTGATTTGAGGAAGGGGTTTTTCAATCTCTGCCATTTTAGGGCCTGTTTCCCAATATCGCCACGGCCGTGCCACTGAAGTTTTTTCCATAGGCCACGCCGCCCAATCCGGTTGCCAGGCCGACCTTAGCATCCTTGACCTGCCTCTCACCTCCATCTCCCCTGAGTTGCCTCACCGTCTCAATGACGTGTAACATTCCACCCGCGGTAGAGGGTTGCCCGCAATTAATCATTCCCCCGCCCGTTTGGATGGGTAGATTTCCGCGAAAAGAAAAATCAGTGGACTCGAAGAATTTCATGTCTCCTTTTTGACAGAATCCCAGATCCTCAATCTGCATGAGCACGATGATCACATAGTCGTCGTAGAGGGCCAGCAAGTCAATGTCTCGGTGTGACACCTCTGCCATCCTGAATGCGGTCGCGCCCGAATCCTTGATACCTGTGATAAGAGGGTTTGAATGATCACTCGGCCCATAGTTAGGGTTGTGCTTTTCGCCACATCCCAAAATATAAATCGGTGGTTTCGACAGAGCCTTCGCACGCTCGGCAGACGCAACAATAAAAGCCTTACCCCCGTTAGCAGGCATGACGCAGTCCAATAACCTAACAGGATCAGAGATAAGGCGCGACTCCTTGTACTCTTTCAACGTCATAGGTTTTTTCCAATAGGCACTGGGATTCAATGAAGCATGATACCTGGCAGTGACAGCAATTTTCCCCACATGATCCAGATTGGTCCCAAACTCATGCATGTGGCGCCTCATGATCAGAGCAATTTTATTGTTGGGTCCCATAATGCCAAAGGGGAGTTCAAAATCCCTAGTATCGGAGGACTGGATCCCAGCAGGGGTATCAACAAAAGGCGCATGAGCGCCTACACATAGGACCAGGTCGGCCAAGCCTGAATTGATTGCCGCTGCGGCCTGGCCAACAAGTGACACGGCGCTCGCGCCGCCATTGCCCCCTGCTATGAGAAGCCCGGGCGAAATGCCCAAGATATTCGCCGCTTCCTCAGGCCAGAAAGGTTGCGCATAATTGGTCGCGTAAATTGCAGCAAGGCCCTGTCCATCCAGATCCTTCTTGGTCAAGCCGGCATCTTCCAAAGCCAAGCGGGCCGCCCAGGAGAGAAATTCTGGTGTGCCCCTGCGCGGTTCGCCGGGTTTGCGACCCAGCCTGTCGGTGGGGGTTTCTCCGATTCCAACAACCGCAGTTTTACCTTTTAAACTCATAATGGTTGCTCAATTCGGAATATTTTACGAACTTTCTCTAACCATTGGTTACACAACGCCGTCTGTTTTGAGCTTCCCGACCAAGCGTTGTTCTGTTATTGGGCTCAACTGACTCTTGATTGGAAGGCATCCCACCTTCCACCGATTAAGAACCGGTGATGGCTCCTGACCGGGGACGAAACATCGGCAAGAAAATCTCAGGGCTTGCTTCGTCGAATTCCACTTCAACCGGCATGCCAATGGTGATCTGATCCATAGGACAATCCACCACATTACTGCAAAGCCTGGGCCCCTCCTCCAGGTCGATCCAAGCAACGATGTAGGGAATCTCTTTTTCAAATGCAGCCGCGCCGCGGGCAATCACTTGTCTAATAATGGTAAAGGAAAAAACCGTGCCGCGTCCGCTGACGGCTTTCCACTCCAATTGATTGGCGCCGCATTCCGTGCAAGCCGGCCTGGGGCACCATACGTACTCTTCACACTTGAGGCACTGCTGAATGACAAGCCGCTTTTGCGCCGCCGCCTCCCAATAGGGCTGGGTCACGCTCGTAACGCGCGGAAGAGGTTTAGCTGATTCTGCCATACTAAGACTCGCTCCCCAATACCGCCACAGTGGTGCAGCTCAGATTCTTTCCGTAGGCAACGCCTCCCAGACCTGTTACCAG
>JACZQL010000031.1 GCA_022545745.1 Deltaproteobacteria bacterium
GGCCTTCCGTGTTAAACCGAACCACCGGAATACCGCACCACCTCTCGATGGCAAGCAAGCGTCTGCCAAATTGATCCTGTACATCCGTATATTTCCAGACGCCCATGGTAAGAACCACGTTGAGGACAAACAGGAGCCCGAGAAAGATCGCTCTGATTTCGTCGTCAAATTGATGGCGGAAAAGGTTGACCAGCGAATAAACCGCAAAATTTATCGCAGCCGCAATGGGGGGGCGCTCCAAATAATGGTTGTCAAACTCCTCCAGGAGGCTTCACATCTCCTATAATGTTCTAGTAAAAATTGTTTCTGGTTCTCGTTCAACTCATCGACCGAGGGTAAGCTCCCGGGGAACTCTTCCAGCGCGTCGCCTCTACCCAATAAAAACACTTTAATCCACGACATGAACAACATCGGTTACTCCCAATCTTCACACACCAAGTGTACTAATCCAGAATACCCCAAGGGAGGATAGTTTTGCCAGTTAAAGATTTAGCAAGGAATGTCTTTTCTGAAAATTACTCTGTGTACCTCTTGAGGACAAGGTGCGCTGCTGTTAGATTAGTAGTGTTCGAGGAATGCGATTTAAGGGGGCTTTACTCGGCCCCCTTCGTCTATCGATCACAATGCAATCCAACTTAAGCCGACGGCAAGATATTCGAAACATTGCCATCATCGCACACGTGGATCATGGCAAGACAACACTGGTAGATGGGATACTACACCAGACCGGCATCTTTCGCGCCAATGAGCAGGTGATGGAGCGGGTCATGGATTCCTTTGAATTGGAGCGAGAGAGAGGAATCACCATTTTGGCCAAGAACACCTGCGTTGAGTACGCCGGCGTCAAGATCAACATCGTGGATACCCCTGGCCATGCGGATTTTGGTGGTGAAGTGGAGCGGACCCTAGCCATGGTGGACGGCGTCTTGCTGCTGGTGGATGCCTCCGAGGGGCCGTTACCACAAACCCGCTTTGTCCTAAAGAAGGCCCTTGAATTGAAACTCCCTCCTGTGGTCTGTATCAACAAGATCGACCGGGCAGATGCCCGCATCCGCGAGGTGCTGGATGAAATCTACGGATTGTTCATCGATCTCGACGCTACGGAGGATCAACTGGACTTTCCCGTGGTCTATACCAACGCTCGTGCGGGTACTGCGACCCGTGATCTGAAGGAAAATTCCGATAACCTGGCGCCCCTGTTCGATTTGATCCTTCAGTCTCTTCCCGGTCCCCTGGTGGATCCCGACGCGCCCGTCCAATTTCAAATCAATAACCTGGCTTACAACGACTATGTGGGCCGCTTGGGTATTGGACGGGTGAGCAACGGCACACTGAAAGCCGGTGGTCTCTACACCCTCTGCCGCGGTGACGGTTCCCAACTTCCCATCAAGGTGACACAGCTCTTCGGATGGCACGGCCTGAAGCGTATCGATCTCCAGGTCGCCGAATCAGGCAACATCGCCGCTGTGGCGGGGATTGAGGACATCTACATTGGAGATACCATCACCGACAGAGAGCGACCTCGACCACTTCCGGCCATCCACGTGGAAGAACCCACCATCACCACGATCTTCGGAGTCAACACCTCACCATGGGCGGGGCTCGAAGGGGATTATGTGACTTCCCGTAAATTGCGGGAGCGTCTCGTGCTGGAACAGCGTAGAAACGTAAGCCTCAGGATCGAGGATACCGATGCGCCGGACGCGATGCGTGTCACGGGCCGAGGCGAGCTGCAGCTGGCAATTTTGATCGAGACCATGCGTCGGGAAGGATACGAACTGGCGGTTTCCAAGCCTGCCGTGGTGACCCGTGAGATCAATCAAAGTCTCCATGAGCCAATCGAGTTATTGATTATCGATGTTCCGGGAACCTATGTGGGTGTGGTCACGCAGCTCCTCGGCGTACGACGAGGACAGTTAAAAAAGATGGACCACTCTAAATCGGGTCGTGTCAACCTCGAATTTTCCGTCCCTTCACGTGGGCTCATCGGCTTTCGCTCCCGCTTTCTCATCGAAACAAGGGGGACAGGTCTCATGAACACGTTGTTCGACGGCTGGGCACCCTGGAACGGACCCATTCAAGGACGAACCAATGGTGCAATTGTGGCAGACCGTGAGGGTAAGGCGACCCCCTATTCTATCTTTCACATGCAGGAACGAGGAACGATCTTTATCGCGCCAGGGACTCGCGTCTATGAAGGAATGATCATCGGTGAGTACTCCCGTGACGCTGACCTCACCGTCAATATCTGCCGCGAAAAGAAATTGACCAATATACGGGCGGCGGGCAGCGACGAGAATGTCCTCATCACCCCTCACCGGCAGATGGGACTCGAAGACGGCATCGAATGGATCGATGACGACGAGTTGGTGGAAGTCACACCTCAATCCATCCGGCTCAGAAAAACCCTGTTGAAGCAAGCAGACCGACGAAGTAGCAAATCCTGATCCGCCGTTTGCCCTGCGCCCAGAAAGTGCTAAACCTTAACCCCGGATCTAGCAACCAGCTAATTCACGGGAGCCGCAGGTGCCACATTTCAGGTTAGGGATCGACATTGGAGGGACCTTTACCGATCTATGTGTCCTGGAAGAAGACAAGAACGAATGGATCAATTTGAAGGTCCCAACCACTCCCAAGGATTTGACCCAAGGGGTGATGGAGGCCCTCGACGTCTTTTTTAAAGACGGACGTTCACCCGAGGACCTGACCCTTCTCTTCCACGCCACTACCATTGCCACAAATACGTTGATCGAACAGAAAGGCGCCAACACCTGGCTCGTCATGACCGAGGGCTACAGCGCTGTTTACGAGACCCCTGAGCTGGGGGAGATACGCATGGGGTCCTATGACTATCTCTCCTACCCTAAACCGCGCCTTCTGGTTCCCCAGCGTAAGACCATCCAGATTCCAGAGCGGCTAGATTACCGAGGCAAGGTGGTCCGCCCCTTGGATGATGGAGAGGCCCGTCGTCGACTGAGCTGCCTCAAGGGTGCAGGGGCAGAGGCCGTGGCGGTGTGTTGCCTATTCTCATTCATGAATCCCGTCCATGAGCAGCGCCTGCGTGAGCTCATCGGCGAGGTGGCCCCGGATGCGTACATATATCTTTCCTCCGAGACGTTGCCCCAAATCCGTGAATATCCACGCCTGGCTACAACCGTCGCCAATGCCTACATTGCCCCCATCGTCATCCGCTACGTTCGCCGCTTGGAAGAAGCCCTGGCCTCGCGCCAAGTGAATCGGCGCCTATACCTGATGCAGTCCACGGGGGGAACATTAACCAGCGGGGCACTGGCAAAGATCCCCATAGAGATGATCGAGTCCGGCCCGGCGGCCGGGGTCCTAGCGGCAGCCCATATCGGTAGACTGACGGGCCATTCGAAGCTGATCTCCTTTGACATGGGAGGGACCACAGCCAAGGCGGGTATCATCGAGGACAGCGAGCCGCAAATCGTCCCGAGATTTCAGGCCGGCGAGTGGCTTTTGAGTGCCCCTTCCCTGGACCTTGTAGAGATTGGCTCCGGCGGGGGAAGCATCGCATTCATTGATCAAACCGGGATGCTCAAGGTGGGCCCCCAGAGTGCGGGGGCTGACCCCGGTCCCGCCTGTTATCTCCATGGCGGGCAGAGCCCAACCGTGACCGACGCCGACCTGGTCCTTGGTTTTCTCAATCCGGATTACTTTCTCGGGGGAAAGATACCATTGAACCGCAATTCGGCAGAACAGGCTATCATGTCCCACGTAGCCAAGCCTCTCCAACTGGACCTCATCACTGCTGCTGACGGCATTGTAAAAATCGTCAACTCACAGATGGTCGAGGCCCTGCGACTCGTTACCGTCAGTCGAGGGGAAGATCCACGCCAGTATGTCATGGTGGCCTTTGGCGGGGCCGGTCCCATCCACGCCGCTCAACTCATCCGGGAGCTCAAGATCCCAATGGTTTTGGTACCGCCGGTACCAGGGGTGGCCTCGGCTATGGGACTACTGGTCTCAGACCTGAAACGACACCACCTTCAAAGTCATTTCGCTGTGTTGTCTGACATCGCTGCTGGTGAAATTCAGGCCCGCTTTGAAGCCATGGAAGCTGCGGCCCGACGTGAACTTGAGGAAGATGGACTCCCGGCTGAACAGATTCAGTGTGAACGCTCCCTCGACCTCCGCTATAGTATCCAGAAGTACGAGCTCGGGGTTCCCGTGGCTGACGGAACCCTGCAGGATTCCGACAAGGCCACCTGGCGACGTCAATTTGATGAGAAGCATGAACAGCATTATGGAACCCGAGCAACCGATCAGATCGTGGAGATCATGAACTACCGTCTCACCGCCAAGGTCGTTCTTCCGAAACCTCCGGCCCGGGAGTATCCGTGGCAAGGTGAAGATCCACGGGTTGCTCTCAAGGGTTCCAGACAGGTTTACTTCGATGGGTGGTTGGATTGTCCTCAATACGCCCGGGAGCGCCTTGCCAGCGGCAACCGGTTGCGCGGTCCTGCCATCATTGAGCAAGTGGATTCCACGATTGTCGTTTATCCTGACCAAGAGGCCCATGTGGACCGGTTCGGCAATATCATCATTGAGCTTTCAGAGGGCGGAGAGTGAAATGCCGACAACCATCGATCCCATTGTCCTCGAACTGATCAATTCGAAGGTTACCAGCATCGTGGAAGAAATGCGGGTGGTCCTCTTCCATAGTGGCTACTCTACCGTCTTGCGCGAATCGGAGGACGGCAACGCCGGCCTTCTGGATGCCAACCTGCACACCATCGCCGTACCAAAAAAGCTACCTCTGCACTTTGGTTCCTTTTCGGCCATCGCCGAACACCTTCCCCGTTTCTATAAGCAAGAGGAGCTGGAGGATGGCGACGTTATACTATTCAACCATCCCTACGCAGGTAATGTGACTCACTCCTCGGACACCGTGACCTTGATGCCCGTCTTCTCTGATGGAGTCGTGGTGGCTTTCACCGGGACCCTTGCCCACAAACCGGACCTGGGTGGTCCCCGTGGATTGGTCTCCCCCCGTGATCTATGGGAGGAGGGACTCATCATTCCACCGGTCAAATTCTATGCGCGTGGCCAGCCCAATCGCGAGGTAGAAAACCTCATTGCAGCGAACAGCCGTCTTCCCGTTGAGACCCTGGGCGATCTACGCGGTCAGGTGGCAGCCTGTCGGGTTGGGGCTAATCGAATCAAAGAATTGTGCGCTCGCTTCGGAGTAGAAACAGTTGCGGCAGCTTGCGATGAACTGACGACCAGGGTGGCTGCTCGTCTACGCAACGAGCTGAAACTCCTGCCAGACGGTTCTCATGAGGCGGAGGGTGTCCTCGACCATGACAGCATCAATTATGATCGCCCGTTAAAGGTCCACGTCGTGGTGCATAAAAAAGGCGATGAAATCCTCTTTGACTTCAGCGGATCCGATGGTCAGGCCAAGGGAGCAGTAAACGTAGTTCCAAGCCTGATCAAAAACACCTGTTACTTCGGCCTCATGGCCATGGTGGACTCAAATCTCCCCTTTAACCATGGTTTCGTAGAGGTGGCTCAAACCCGCTTTCGTGAAGGGACCATCGTGTGTCCTAGCTTTGGGGCTCCGGTGTCCGGTTACGTACCCATGGCTTACCTTACCTCTGACGTGGTGCTGAAGGCCCTGGGGCAGTTTTGGCTGGAAAAGGCCGTCGGCTCGGCAGGTGGAGGAGGTGCAATGCGCATCCTAGGAACAAGATCGGCATCGAGAAAGCCATGGATGCTTATGGAGCTCTTGGATACAGCCCTGGGTGCCACCTCCAACCGGGACGGCGTCTCACTCATTCACGGAACCTTAGGCGTAGGTCAATTTCGTCCCGGTCCCATTGAAATTCATGAGACTGAATTTCCCGTACGCGTGGTTCGATTTGACGTTCGCACGGACTCAGGTGGTCCAGGAAAGTTCCGTGGCGGTCTGGGTTGTGTTCGTGAGTACGAGGCACTGGAGGAAGCCATCGTACCCGTGCGGGGAGGAAGGGGGGACTTGAGAAGCCAAGTCCCGCCCTGGGGGGTTTTTGGCGGACAACCCGCACGGGTTGGCAGCAGGTTTGTGAACGGGACCGAGGTCGCCCAGCGGACTCGTGAGGTGACCCTCCATCCCGGAGATATTTTTAGGATCGAAATGAACGCTGGAGGGGGATACGGCGATCCCCTGGATCGAGACCCGGAATTGGTTTTAGGCGATGTCCTCGATGGGTATGTAAGCCTCTCAGGTGCCCGTGAGGACTACGGTGTTGTCATCAATCGTGAAACCCATATCATTGACACCAACGCCACAACGTCGTTGCGAAACCAGATGCGTAAAAAATAATGCTATCTCTAGAACCGACGGGAGTGATTGTATTGGGGACTGCACGAATGAAATTTATGGGAAAGGAGAAGCCCACCTAATGATCTGTGAAGAAGCTGTTACCCTGACCGCCCAGGATGGAGTGAAGGTTGAGGCGACACTTCATTATGACAACTCCTTCCCGCTGCGCACGGCTCTCACCATCATGCATCCCACCGCCGACTGGCGGCACCACTATATTTTAAAACATCTAGCCGAGCGTGGACTCGGGGCCCTGGGCTTCACCACGCGATACACGGGTCGGGAGGCAGACCTCATCCTGGAGGATACGATCTTAGACACTGCCGCAGGCATCGAGTTCCTTCGATCGAGGGGATATTCTCGGGTCGTAGGTATTGGAAACAGCGGGGGCGGCGAGATCATCGCCGTGTACCAAAGTCAGGTGGAGCACCCTACCATTACCGGAACTCCGTTGGGAGATCCCCCGGACTTGACCAAGGCCAAGCTACCCCCCATGGACGGACTTATTTTTCTCAATTCCCACAAAGGCCGCCCCTTGAGCATCACCCGCGGACTCGATCCTTCCGTTGGCGGGGAGGACGGCAATAACCCTCTCCGCTACGATCCCTCACTCGACATGTATAATCCCCACAACGGTCCCCCCTATTCCCGGACATTCCAGGAACGTTACCAGGCAGCTCAGGTGGAACGCAATTATAAGATTACCAGCTGGTGCCAGAGGAAGTTAAAGGAATTAAAGCACGTGGGGAACCTCCTGCTGAAGGATTTCCCCTTTATCGTCCATCGCACCGATGCCAACCTAAATTATCTTGACGCCAGTATCGATCCATCGGACCGATCGGGGCGTACCATCTGGGATGAGGACCCTCGTATTACCAATTACACGGTGGGCCCTTTACGCGGAAGGTCAACTCGACTGAGGGTATTTACCGCACGCTCGTGGTTGAGCCAACGCGGGCTCGCCACCTCCCAGTTCGACGTCATGAAGCACCTCCACCGTTGCCATCTTCCGGTGTTGGTCATCTGTGGCACTGCGGAGGCCTCGGGCCCACGGGCTTCACAGGACATCTTTGGCGCGGCTCCGGACCCGGAGAAGAAACTGGTATGGATCAAAGGCGGCACCCACTTTATGACGGGACAAGAGGATAAGCAGGCGGAGGTAGCCTCCACCATAGCCCAATGGATTCAAGATAGGGGGCTAGGATAATTTCACACCCCAGGAAATCAGGTGGGGGAACCCGCACTGCGAACTCCCCCTCCCATCTAACACTCTAACTTCAGCGGGCCTGAGCGAGGGGTTCGTCTTCCAGGTGTCCTTCTGCCTCAGCCCGGTCCAACACCGCTTGGATCGTCTTCATTAGGTTACGCGCCGACTCTATGCTCAGCTCCACCCCCACTCGGGCCCCTACCCCTTCCGCCTCATTTGCAAAGTCGATGTTCACGGCATGTTCGTATGGTGCGTGAACAGGGTGGTCGTAAGAGACATTGACCTCGGTCACCTTGAACCAACCGGTCGCCCCTTTGCCACACCCGTCAATCAACGCTTGATTAACAATCATGGTACACATGGTCGCACTCCTATATTTGCTCGCCTAAAAGAATCGCCCACGGGACCTAGGCGCTTAGGTGCTTATCAAGAAAAACCCAAATTTTCTTCCAGCCGTCCACTGCCTGCTCTTGCCGATACGCTCCCCTGTCATAGTAAAAGAAGCCATGGCCCGCCCCGTCATATCTGTGGAACTCATAGTTCTTGCCGTGTTTTTTGAGTTCCTCTTCATGCTGGTTGACCTGTTCCGGCGACGGGCTCTTGTCATCGTTGCCAAAGATGCCAATGAGCGGGCAAGTGAGGTCTTTCGTGTAGTCAATTGGGGCCACGGGTGAGGTGGGCGTGAGGTCTTCCTTTTTTGCCACCACACGTCCTCCCCAACACTCAACGGCCGCGTTAAAGTCCTTTCCACGACAGGCCACGAGAAAGGTTTGGCGGCCTCCGGAGCAGGTGCCGAAGACCCCGACTTTGCCGTTCAGCTCAGGCAGCGCGCGCAGGTACTGATTTGCCCCTTGGCAATCGCCGAGCATCTGATCGTCTGGAACTCCGCCCGCAGCACGCACCTTTGCCGTTACATCCTCTACGGTCCCGTGACCGGCACGGCAATATAGGTTGGGGCTAATGGCCATATAGCCATGGTGGGCATATCTTCGTGTCGCCTCACGGTACCACTCATCCCAACCGGGCATATGATGGATCAAGACCACGCCGGGATAGGGCCCTTTCCCCAAAGGCCGAGCAAAATAGGCATTGATCGTATCCCCCTTTGCCCCCTTTATGTTGACGGTTTCCGCAGTCATGCCTTCAATCATGTCTGTTGTGTACGTGTGCATAGATACCTCCT